>NZ_KV793258.1:65619-76924 GCF_001808405.1 Trueperella sp. HMSC08B05
ACAGAACTCGTGAATATACCGGCTACCGATTGCTATGGGCGCCTGGTCGACCTCAGCTTCACGACTTATGACGGGTCCAGCTGGTGCGTCGTCGGGGCGCGCCTACTTGAGCGAGGAAATGCCGATTGAACGCACGATCTGCTTGTTGAACGCGATGAACAAGATGAGCAACGGCAAGATCGACAGCGTGGTGGCCGCCATGACGAGCGTCCAATTGGCGGCGTATTGGGTCTGCAGGCCGGCCGTGGCGACCGTCAACACGTTCCACTCCTTGCGTGGGGACACGATCGACGGCCACAGGAAGTTATTCCACTGCGAGACCACCGTGATGAGCAGCAGCGTCACGAGGATCGGCCGGTTCATCGGCAACACGATCGACCACAGCTGGCGCCAGAAGCCGGCACCGTCGAGCTCGGCGGCGTCGAGAATCTCCTGCGGCAACGCCATGAAATTCTGCCTCAGCAAAAAGATCGCGTACGGCGAGCCGAGCATGAACGGCGCCACGATGCCGGCAAACGTGTTGCGCATCCCCCACTGACTCATCATCGTGAACAGGGGAATCATGGTGACAATCGCCGGGATCATCATCGTCGAAATGTAGGCCCAAAACAGGATCTGCCGGCCAGGGAACTCCAGGCGCGCGAACGCGTAGGCGGCCAAAATCGAGGAGAAGAATTGGCCGACCACCATCACCAACACCACCTGGAGGGTGACCGCCAGAGGCACAATGAAGTCGTGCTCGGTGAAAAGCCGGACGTAGTTATCGAACGTGAGCTCGTGCGGAAGGGAAAGCGCGCCTCGCTGGACGAGGTCGCGCTCGGTGCGCATCGAGGTCATGATCGAAAACACCAGCGGAAGCACGGTAATCAGCGCGCCCGCGATCAGCACCGCATACGTGAGCGCTGTGGCGAGGATCGAATTCTTCTTGCGGTAACGACGCTTCGTGGCCATGATCAGCTCATTTCGTACGTCATGCGCTTGGCGAAGTAGCGCTGCTGGACAATCGTGATCGCAACAATCAGCACCATGAGGAACACGGCCATCGCCGCCGCCTCCCCAATCCGCGGCGACGCGAAAGCCGCGGTGTAAATGCGGGCCGCGATGACGTCGGTGGTGCCGCCGGGGTAGCCGGGATTGCCGTCGGTCAAGCCGTAGACCAGGTCAAACACCTGGAACGACGAGATGAACGACGTCACCATCACGAAAAACGTGGTCGGCCGCACGAGCGGCAACGTGATCGACCACAGAGTGCGGACGGGGCCGGCGCCGTCGAGCGAGGCGGCCTCGTAAATATCGCGCGGAATGGACTGCAGTGCGGCCAGGAAAAACAGCGAAATATAGCCAATGTTCTGCCACACGTACACGAAGGCGACGACGGGGAGCGCTGTCGTCTCGCTGGCCAGCCACGCGACGCGGGTACCCAGCAACTGGTTCAGCAGCCCCGACGGCGCCAACAGCCAGTTCCACACAATGCCCAGCGCGAGCGGGGCGGCCACCCATGGGATCACGTACATGATCTGCAGGATCCCGGAGCCGGGGAGCTTGCGGTTCAGGCCCACCGCGATGAGCAGGCCCAGCGCGATGGCGAGCGGGATCGCGATCGCAGAGAAGAGAACGGTCACGCGCACCGAATTCCAAAAGTCCGGCGAGGTGAACATCGTGTGGTAGTTCGCGAGCCCGACGAACGTGGGCGGGGAGATCAAGTTCCACCTGAGCAGCGAAATTGCCACAACGGCCACAATAGGCACCATGAGGAAGAAGCCCACACCAATGAGCGAGGGAATAAGCATCGTGAACGCCGTGGCCGCCTCCCGGCGCTTGCGTGCGACGCGAAGAGGGCGCTCGTGCTTAGCCTCGCGGGGGTTGGCTGGGGTGGCGGGCTGGCTTGGGTTGGCCGGGTGCGCCTGGCTCGGTGCCGCCGGCTGTGCCCCGCGCGAGCCTCGCGATTCCGCGGTTCCTGCATCGGTGGCGTGTTGCGACATGTGACCACCTCCTGGTCATAGGCTAGAGCAACGAGGGCCCGCGCGCCTATCGGCCCGCGGGGTGGGTGGGAGCCCTGACAGTACTACCCTTAGCGCCGTGCGGTGCTGGCCGGGGTGATGGATAAGTGATGGATAGCACTGGCCTGGCGCTCGAAAGAACAGGCCTGTGCGCCGGATGGCCCCGCCTGGGCGTTGGATGTAACTGCGCTGGCGCCGGGCACCACGGCCCCGCACTGGATAGCCGGCCCGGCCGCCCGGTAATCACGCCGTGGCGCTGGTACTCGATATCGGCCCCTAATGTGCGTCACAATATTCACACTAGTCACACCTGTCACAGGCGCGAGCTTCCTCTCCAGTGTTCCCCGACAGAAGTCGTGAATATATCGACTGCCGATTTCTATAGGCACCTGGTCACCCTCAGATTCACGAGTTGTGTCGGCCGTGGCGTAGTGAAGGAGGGCGAAGCGGAGGCTGTGAAATGGTGGAAACGCGCGAAAAATCTTATCCACATCTTGCTCGGCGCTACAGCTGTCCACATTTGGCCACGTGGCGAAAACGGGCCGCCACGGACTTTGCCAATGTAGACGCATGTGGAACGGAGTGATCTCCCGCGCGGAATTGCAACAAGCTGGCCTGAACGGGCATCGCATTGCTGAGCTGAAGGCCAGCGGCAAGCTCGTGCACGTCAGCCGAGGTTGGTATGCCCAGAGAGACGCGAACCCGATGGTTGCGCTCGCGGCAGCCGGGCATGCACAGCTGGGATGTCTGTCTGCGTGTGAGCGGCATGGCCTCTGGGTGCCGTCTGAGCCAGAGCCGAGAATTCACCTTGTGGTTAACAACTCGGACTCGATCAGCAGAATCGCCAATAGACTCCACGACGCAACGAAAGGCCAGGTCAGACCAATCGTCCACCGGGGTGTTGTGAGCAAGAACGAGCTTGTCGCGGATGTCTGCCGGGCGGTCGAACATGTTGCGAGGTTTCATAGTGTGGAGCAGGCGCTGATTGTGATCGAGTCGGCGCTCAATCTGGGGAAACTGTCGGTCCCTGAGGTTGAGCACCTTCTTGAGATGATCCCCAAGAGTCGGGCGCGGTATCTGTGGAACTTTCAGCCGAACTCGCAGTCGGGGAGTAAAACTCGGGTGGCGCACTTTCTGCGCAATCGTGGCTTCACGGTTGTTCAACAGTTCTCGCCCGTGCCTAACTGGTACACGGACATGAAGGTTGGTAGCTCGTGGGTTATCGAATGTGACTCCGTGGCACATCATGGTAGCCCGGACGACTTCGCCCGCGACCGACAGCGCGATCTCCTTCTTGCCGAAATGGGTTATGAAGTCACGCGCCTCAGTTACCGGCAGATCTGGGATGACTGGGCGAGCACGAGACGGGCGCTCATACGAATCGCGAACCGCAGGCGCTACCGCAAGGAATCCGAGTTCTCGTGGCGTGAGATCTAACTCGTGAGCCCAGGCGGCTGCTTGGCGGGCTTGGTCAGAGGATGTCTGGTGGGTGTCGGATTGCCGTAACCCGCCGATAGTGTTCGTTCCTGTGGTGTGCTCGGGGCGCGACTGTCACAACTCGTGAATCTGAGGGCGGCCAGGCGTCTAGAGCGATCGTCAGCCGGTATATTCACGACTTCTGTCGGGGTGGCGGGAGTGCGCGCTGCCAGCGTGTGACAGGCGTGAATTGTTGGGAGATTGTGACTATAAATAAGTGCCCGGCGTGAACTGGTGGCATAAGACACCAAGCGACAGCAAAGGCCATTAAATGGTGGGTGTGCGAGCCAGCTAGGCCAGCCAGCCTAGCCCCGGAAGATCTCGCCCGTGCGCTGGTTTGTCCAGGTGATGAGGTAGCGCCTATCAAATACCCGCGAGCATCGCGGGCACGACCCGGCCCGCCCCAACCGCTGCCGCTCAAAGCGGTGACCGTTCGGGCACAATCCAACCCATAACGCCGGCGCGGTCGGCCACTTGGGATCCACGCGCGTGAGTCCATCCCCGCCGATCTTCAGGCAGGCGGCTCGCCATGCGGCGTCGTGCCCGTGACCTTCCCCGACCAGCGCATGCGCCACCTCGTGCAACACGAGCAGGCGCACCTGCTCCTCGCTATACAGCGTGATCAGCGGCCCCGACAGCGAGATCGTGCGCCGCGCATGACTCGTGTAGCCGGCCCGCCGCTTGGCGCGGTCGATTGCGAGGTCCCACCCGCGCAGGCCGTGCGCGTCCATGAGCCCCCGCGCAACCTCGCGAGCTCGCGAAACATCCATGCGCCGATTCTATCCACTCCCTCCGACAGCCTTCCGCGCCTGGCCCTGCCACCCGCCCCTACCCCACGGCCCCAGCCCCACCCCTCCACCCCAACAATTCCCTCGCGCCCCTTGCAAAGTGCCCTTCCGCGTACGCTACCGTTGAGGTATGCACGAGGTAGATGTCGTGGTGATTGGAGCAGGCCAGGCCGGGCTCGTCGCCGCGCATGAGCTCCAACAGCGTGGCGTGGCCGGGTACGCTGCGCAGTCGTTGCCGGCGCCGCGGGCGGCGGCGTCGTTCGTCGTTCTCGACGCCGAAACTGGCCCGGGCGGCGCTTGGCGCCACCGTTGGGACGGCCTAACGATGAAAACGGTCAACCACATCGCCGAGCTCCCCGGCCTGCATGCGCGCCCTGCGGCCGGCCCCGAGCGCGCCTCCGCGTTTTTGACCGACTATTTCGGCGACTACGAAGACACCTTCGACCTGCCCGTTTTCCGTCCGGTCAAGGTCCGCTCCGTTCACGACGACGGCGCGCGCCTCCGCGTCCACACGAACGTCGGCGATTTGTCGGCGCGCGTGGTGATCAATTGCACCGGCACGTGGGACGCGCCGTTCATCCCCTGGTACCCCGGCGGGGAGCTGTTCCGCGGCATCCAGATCCACACTCATGACTACCGCGATCCGGACGTGTTTTGGCGCAAACGCACGCTGGTCGTGGGCGGGGGAATCTCAGCGCTCGACCACCTGGATGATGTCTCGCGCGTGACGAAAAACGTCTTTTGGACCACCCGGACGCCCCCGCGTTGGCGCGACCCCTCCGACTTTTCCGTGGGCGAGGCCGCGGGCGGACTCACAGCCGAGGCCGGCCGCGTGATCGAGGCGCGGGTGCGTGCGCGCATGGACGCCGGGCTGCGACCGCTGCCCGTCGTGGCCGAGACGGGCCTGCCCCGCAACGAACGGGTGCTCGACATGGAACGCCGCGGCATCCTCAACCGCCGTGAGATGTTCGACCGGGTCGACCGCCACGGCGTCTGGTGGGGCGAGGACTACCTCGACCTCGACGCCATCATCTGGGCCACGGGCTTCCGCGCCAACCTGCGCCACCTCGCACCCCTCCACCTGCGCGAACGCGGTGGCGGCATCATGCTTGACAGCTCGCGCGCCGTCAAGGAACCGCGCGTTTACCTGCTCGGGTACGGCGCCTCGGCGTCGACGATCGGCGCCCGCCGCGACGCCCGCGCCGCCGTGGCCCAGATCGTCCGCGAGCTGTAGACGCGACCGGCGCGACGGCGCCGTGAAGCGGAAAAACTGTCGGAGGTCTGCGGTAGGGTGTGACGGGTAGGAGGATCATGGCTTCACACACAGACCTAGTTGCGCGCATCGGCGAGGCGGGCGCCGTGCCCGCGGACCGGCCGATCGACCGCGCGCGCCGCATCGTCACCGCCGGGACGCTCGGGGCGTTCCTCGGCACGATTCTCGCGCTCTTCTGGCTGCTCGGTTACCTCAGCCCGGCGCGGATGGTGCTGGCGGCGGTGCCGTCGGTGATCATGCTGGTCGCGTTCGTGGTGGTGTGGCGTTTTCTCGACGACGACGCCCGCGGTACGCCCATCCCCGTGATCGCGCGGACGCTGGCCACGGCGGAGAGCCCCTACTCGCGGTACATCAAGAAGGGCGCGAACAAGGGGCTGCTGGTGCCAGTGGTGGTGCGGCCAGTGGAGGGTGAGCCGTTTCGGTCGGTGATTTTGCTGCGCGAGACCGGCGGGGTGCAGGTGGAGGAGCCGGAGGTCGGGACGTTGATGGCGCTTCGGCAGGTCGAGCGCGGCATGGGCGAGCTGGCCAACATTGACCAGGTGACCCCCGAGCAGGAGGCCCTACGCGAACGGCTGGCGCGGCACCCGAGGCAACTGTCGAACCGGGCACCGGCGCTGCCGATGCGGCGCGGGAGTCTAGAGCGGGTGCCGGCGAGCGCGGCCGCCGAGTGGTGGGGTGCGCTCGGGGCGGGGCTCGCGGTGGTGCTGGCCTATATTTGGGTTATTTACTAGGAGCCGGGCTCGGCGACCGGCTACGCCAGTAGGTTGCGGATCCTCTGCGGCGACACCTTCCCCGCCGTCCTCAGCTGCTGGGCGAACAGCGACACCCGCAGTTCCTCCACCATCCACCTGGCCTGCCGCAATGTGGCCGCGCGCTCCGGATCGTAGGCACGATCCGTAGCCGCCTCCCGCTCATCGGCGACCAGATCCTCAATGTCGTGCACTTGCCAGGCGGCGGCATCGTCGGCGGCAGGGTTTTGCGCGGCTTTGTCGATGCGCATGGCCGCCGCCTGCAAGTACCGCACCAGGTGCGCCAGCCGCTCCTCCTCGGTGGCCCCGATGAAGCCCTCGTACACGAGCCCGGAGATCTGCTCGCGCACGTCGCTCACCGTGTTGATGAGCGCGAGCGAGCTGTTGGCCCGCACCTTGGCGTCGGCCTGCCCGTAGGCGCGCAGCACGCGCACCACGGTCTTGACCAGCGTATAGATCTCGTCCTCGAGGTGGTCGCGGGCGTAGTCCCGCAGTGCCACATAGTCGGCCCGGGCCCGCAGACGCCCGAGTGGCATGTCGTTCGCGGCGGCCCACCTGTCGGCAATGTTGCGCGCGGCGGCCAAATGCAGATCGTCGACCACCGCCGCCGTGTTCTTGTAAGGCGCCGCCGCCATCGTCAGCGACTCCTCCCCATTCCACCTGGACGTCACCCGCGCCTCCGGCAGCGTCAGCTCCGTGGCGAGCAGCCGGATGACCCCGCGCCGGTGGTCGCGCACTTGCAGCGCAGGCTCGGGCAGCACCCGCAGGCTCGCCCGCCGCCCCTCCGCCACCAGCGCCGGGTACCCGCGCACGGCCATCCCGTGCGGCCCCGCGGTCTCGACCACCGCCGGCAGCTCCTCCACCTCGGGCCAGGCTTCCATGCCGTCGACGCCGTTCGGCAGGCCCGCTCCCACGGCCCCGGTTTCTGCCTGCCCGGCCGACGACGACGCCGCCGCGCCGGCCCCGCGAGAACCGGACGAGTCGCCTCGGCCAGCGCGAGCGCCCGCGCCAGACGGCGCGCCCGCGCCCATCTCCTGCAGAATCTGCGCCCGCGCCTCCTCCAGCGCCTGGGCCACCGCGCCCTTGACCACGGACTCAACCGCCGTGCGGGTTTGCGGCGCGAGCCGCCGCTGCAAGTCGGTGATCGACGTGCTCTCGTCGAGCACGGCCCCACGTTCGGATCGCACCCGGAAGGTGATCTCCAAATGCGGCGGCAGGGCCACTTCCGCCCATTGCGCCGCCGAAATCTCCACGCCGCGAAGCGCGCGGACGGCGTCGTTAAAAGCGGACCGGAAGCTGGGGGCGCCGGTCTGGCCGTGGGCGACGTCGTCCCACGTCGGGAGCTTGCCCAGGATTTCGCGCGCGGTGTCGGGCGCGGGCACGAGGTGGCGCCGTACGGGCTTGGGGAGCGCGCGGATGGTGGCCACCACGAGCTCGTCGAGCATGCCGGGGACGAGCCAGTCGAAGCCGTCGTCGGTGAGTTGGGGCAGGAGGGTGACGGGCACGTCGATGGAGAGGCCGTCGGCGTGGGCGCCGGGCGTGTAGTGGTACTCGATGGGGAGGGTGATGTCGCCTTGCACCCACTGTTCGGGGAAGTCGGCGTCGCTGGCGGAGGTGGTGCCGAGGAGGAAGTCGTGGGTGAAGTTCAAAAGCTCGGGGTTCTTGTGGCGCTCGCGCTTCCACCAGGAGTCGAAGTGCCGCGCGGACACGATGCCCGCGGGAATCCGCTCGTCGAAGAAAACGAACCGGGCGGCGTCGTCGGCCACGAGCCCGCCCTGGCGAAGGCGCTGTTCGACCTCGTGGGCGTCGGCGAGAGCCTGCTCGTTGTGTTTGATGAAGGCGTGGTGGGCGCGCCACTGGTTTTGCACGAGCGCGTGGCGGATGAACAGTTCGCGGGCGAGTTCGCGCGCGGCCGGTGTGCCGACTTTCGACAGGAGGACGTTGCGGTCGGCGATGAGGGTCAGGCTGTAGAGGGTGACTTTCTCGTGCGCCATCGCGGCGCCGTGGCGGGTGGACCAGAAGGGCTCGGAGTGGGAGGTGCGCACCAGGTGCGAGCCCACTTCCTCCACCCATTCGGGCTTGATCTGCGCCACCGAGCGGGCGAAGAGCCGCGAGGTTTCCACGAGCTCCGCGGCCATCACCCAGCTGGGGCTGCGCCGGTGCAGGCCGGAGCCGGGCCAGATGATGAAGCGCGTGCCGCGGGCGCCTAGATAGTCCTTGCTGCGCTCGTCCCACGAGCCGAGGTTTGACAGGAGGCCCACCAGCATTGACCGGTGGATCTGGTCGGCGGCGGGGGTGTCCGCGCTTTGCCCGAGCGCCTTGACCGCGCGGGCCACGTCCTGGTTGTGCGAGTTGTCCTTGTCCTCGGCTGCCGCGCGGGCGAGCGCCGCACGCGTGGGGAGCGCGACCGGCTTGGCGTCCATCCCCAGTGGCCGCGACATTTCCCGCAGCTGCACGACGACGTCCTGCCACTCCCGGAATCTCAGCCAGTTGAGGAATTCGGCCCGGCACATGCGGCGGAAGGCCGACCCGGACAGTTCGCGCTGTTGGGTGCGCAGGTAGCGCCACAGGTTGAGGTAGGCGAGAAAGTCGGAGGTGCGGTCGGTGAAGCGGGCGTGGAGTTGGTCGGCTTGGGCGCGGAATTCGGTGGGCCGTTCGCGCACGTCCTGCACCGACATGGCCGCCACCAGTACCAAGACTTCGCCGGCGCAGCCGTTGTCGGAGGCGGCGAGGAGCATGCGGCCGAGGCGCGGGTCGATGGGGAGGCGGGCGAGGATCCGCCCGGTCTCGGTGAGCAGGTGCGTGCCCGCGCCCACCACCGTGCCGCGCGCGTTCGCCGACATCGGCACAAGCGCCCCGATCTCCTCGAGCAGCTGCAGGCCGGCCCGCACCTGGCGCATGTCCGGTGGGTCGATGAACGGGAAGTCCTCAACCGAGCCCAGGTTCATCGCGGCCATCTGCAAGATCACCGACGCTAACGACGTGCGGCGGATCTCCGGCTCCGTGAACTCCGGGCGCGCGGCGAACTCCTCCTCCGAGTACAGCCGGATCGCGATGCCGTCTTCCACACGGCCCGAGCGCCCCGAGCGCTGGTTCGCCGACGCCTGCGAGATCGGCTCGATCGGCAGGCGCTGCACCTTGGTTTTGTTGGAATAGCGCGAGATGCGGGCGGTGCCCGGATCGATGACGTAGCGGATGCCCGGCACCGTCAGCGAGGTCTCGGCGATGTTCGTGGCCAGGATGATGCGGCGGTGGGCGTGGGGCTGGAAGATGCGGCGCTGTTCGGCGCCCGACAGGCGCGCGAACAAGGGCAGGACCTCGACGGCGTCCGGCACCGACGACCGCTCGCCCGGCTCAACGTAACGGCGCCCGAGCTCCTCCTCGAACGCCTTGGCCGTGTCGCGGATCTCGCCCTCGCCGGAAAGGAACACGAGGATGTCTCCCGGGCCCTCAGCCATGAGCTCGGCGGCCGCGTCGAGGATGCCGGCCACTTGGTCGCGGGCCTCCTCGCGCGTGAGCTTTTCGCGGCCTTCAAAAGCGGGTGCGTGGTGGGGGCTGGGGGCGGTCGCGGCGTCGCCGTCGCGACCGCCCGAGGGCAGGCTGGAAGCCGAGCCGACGGCGTCGTCGTAAAGCGGGCGATACCGGATCTCGACCGGGAACGTGCGCCCCGACACCTCAATGATCGGCGCCTCGTTGCCCGGGAAACCGCCGTACATGTGGCGGCCGAAATGCTCGGCGAAGCGCTGGGAGTCGATCGTGGCGGACGTGATGATGACCTTGAGGTCCGGGCGGCGCGGCAGGAGGTTGGCGAGGTAGCCGAGGAGGAAGTCAATGTTGAGGGAGCGCTCGTGGGCCTCGTCGATGATAATCGTGTCGTATTTGCGCAGGTCGGGGTCGGACTGGGTTTCGGCGAGGAGGATGCCGTCGGTCATGAGCTTGACCAGGGTGGTGCGCGAGACCTGCTCCGTGAAGCGAACCTGGTAGCCGATCGCGCCGCCGAGCTCCACGCCCAGCTCGTCGCAGATTCGGTCCGCCACCGAACGGGCCGCGATGCGGCGCGGCTGCGTATGGCCGATCATGCCGGTGATGCCGCGGCCAAGCTCCAGGCAGATCTTCGGTAACTGGGTGGTCTTGCCCGAGCCCGTCTCGCCCGCGAGGATCACCACCTGGTTGTTCTCGATCGCCTCCGCGATGTCGGCGCGGCGCGCAGAGACCGGGAGCTGCGGCGGGTACGTGATCGCCGGGAGGGCGGCGCGGCGGGCCTCGAGCTCCGCGGGGATGAAGGGGCGCGGGCCGCGGGAGCGGCGCCCGGCATGCTTGGCGTTTGGCCTGCCGGCGCGCTTATTGGCGCGCTTGCCCACAGCCGTCTCGCCGTGCCTGGTAGGTGTGCTTCCGTCAATCATCGAAACCATTGTGCCACGTTGCTGGGCGGCAGGATTCGGCGACAGTGACGGTGTGGGCATTCGAGGTGATGTCGAGAGAATAAACCACTAAAGCCTATAGGTGTGTCGTAAATAACATTGTGGGACAAGGGCCCTCCGGCACGGGTGTTCAGAGGAGCGTTGCCCCAGTTCGGGGGGGGGTGGGTTTCGTCCGCCCCAAGTCGTAGCTATGTCGGACGTGTTCATAGGATAAAACGATATTGTTTTCGGTGGCGCTAAATAGCAGTATAAGTGCATCAACATCGGCAGTGACCACTTCGGAGGCGGGGTGACCATGAGCAAATGTGCTGAGCGCGTCACGGCGCGTCTGCGTGCACTCGTTGCACTGACGGTGGTGGCAGGCCTGGCGCTGGTCGGGGGCGTGCCAGCCGCTGTCGCGCAAGATTCCTCGACGCCTTCCACGGTCGCAGAGGCGACCGACGCCGCCACGCAGACAGACGGCCAGACGGAACCTTCCGGCAGCGCCGACACCGAATCGGCGGAGCCGGGAACCGCTGAAAACGCCAACCCCTCGATTGACAGTTCCGAGGAAGCTACGCCCGAAACGCCAAGTGTCGATAATTCAGCGGGGGGGGGG
>NZ_KV793258.1:76944-103530 GCF_001808405.1 Trueperella sp. HMSC08B05
GGGGGGGGGGAGAGCAGCTTTCTGAGCTAGCCGCTCCGGATACGGCCGAGGGCGATCCGGAGGCAGATACGCAAGAGGGCGATCGGAGTTTCGCGGAGCCCAATTCTGACGGGTTCGAAGACTCGGGTCCGCTCACGTTCGCCGCACTGGGTGCGGCAGGCTCGGCGCCGGGTATCGAGGCCCTGTCCACGAACGGTGAGCTCTACCTTTTCAATCCGGCGACGGCGGACCTCGCCCCGTTGCCGCCGTACCTGCCCGGCATCCAGAACCTCACCTCCTACACGAGCCCCAACACCCGGCGGGAGGTTCGTAGTCCGCTGAGCAGCGCCGAGTGTAAGGACGCCCGCCCCACAAGAACGGATGGCAAGTACTGCTACTTCTCCAAGGGCCTGAACTACAACGCTCTCGGCGTTGGGGAGGACGGCACTCGGTACGCGACGCTGAAGGTCGGGCAGACTGGCACCCCCTACGAGGGAAAGAGTGGCTCCTCAAAGGCGCCGCTTTTCCAAGTCTATAAGTACACGCCGGGCGACACGGAGTGGAGGAAGTTCGGAGACGAGTTCGAGTTCCCCTACAAGAAGGTGCCGGGTGGCAACGAGCTCAAGGATCTCACCTTCAACGGCGGTCAGGTGGCCCCCGACGGAACGTACTACCTCGCGATCACGGATCGCGAAGGCCCGGACAATGACAAGCGCCTTGTCGCGCACGTGTACAAGATGACGCCCGATGGCAGGTTAGACAAGGTCGGCGACGTCCGCGATTCCGCGCCTGGGGGCTCGAATGGCGACAACAACGGCGACTTGACGTTCACCGAATCCGGCGATCTTGTGGTGGTGTTTTCCCATCTGCAGGCCGATATTCCGGGCAGCTCGAACGCGGGCTACAACGAGGTGAGCTTTGAGGTGGTGACACGGGACACCCTCGCTTCGGCCCGGGGCGGCGAGCTCGCCTCCTATCACCTTGGCACTTCGAAAATTCGTCAAGGCCAGTCCATCGGTGAGCAAAACTCTGACGCGGCGCAGACGACGGGCATCTCGATTGGGCCCGACGGCTCGCTCATCACGTCGAACTACAAGAAGACCGACTCCATTTCGCATTTCTACCAGCACGACGCCAACGGTATTGCACGCGAGATTCGCTCGATGCCGCACGTCGGCGAGCTGGGCACCTACTGGGAGATGGACCCGAACTCGCCGTGGGCATATCCGCTTGCCGCTTGGCGCGAAGAACGAACTGGCGCGGGCCGCCCCTACTATCGGCCAACGCCGTGGGTGGGCCAGATCTCCGATCTTGCAGGCGAAGCTGTCATCCCGTCCGTTGCCGTGAGGAAGGTCGTCAATGGCCGCGTGGACGCCGCCGACCAGTTCACGGTGAGAGTCGGGACGAACAACATCTCCCGGGAGGCGAGCACCTCAGGCGAGCAAACCGAGGTCACCACCGAGCGGCTCCCGGTGCTCGCGGGAACGCGGGTCACCCTCTCTGAGACGATCAACCGCCCCGGCGCCACGCTGGAGGGCTATACCGTCACGCTTCGCTGTGATGGCGGCGTCCAGCCCACGACGCCGAAGGTTTCGGGCGCCACGGCAACGGCGAGCGTCACCATTCCAAATGCCGTCGGTGACGTGGTGTGCACGTTTACGAACTCGGCGAAGGCCAACGGCAAGATGGAGTGGGCGAAGGTGAACGAGGACGGCGAGCTGCTCGCCGGCTCATCGTGGACGCTCGCACGCGAGGACGGCGCAACCTTCACCGTCGACGGCGCCACGCAGGAAGCGCCCAGCTTTACCGTCCCCGACGCAACAGCTCCCGGCGGCATCGACCAGGACACGGAGGAGGGTCGGCTGCTCCTCACCGGGCTTGGTCGCGGCACCTACACGCTGACGGAAGCGGTCGCCCCCGCGGGCTACGTGAAGTCGGGCAAGACCTACACGTTCACGATCAGCTCGCCGTCGCAGGAGGCACATAAGGTAGACCTCTACGACGGTCAAGATCCCGTGACCGGGCACAAGTGGCACAACGCGGTGGTCAACACGCCAATCAGGGGCTCGCTGACCTTCGAGAAGCGTGCGAAGCAAGGCGCGGCGGCCACGGGTGACGAGCCGCTGCTAAGCGGGTCGGAGTGGAAGCTGACGAACACGACGACGACCGACACGTGGACGATCACCGACTGCGTCGGCAACTCTCCCGCCGATTGCGAGCGCTCGGCGCACAACGACACAGACTCCCGGGCCGGAATTATCCAGGTCACGGGCCTCCCGCTCGGCACATACGAGCTGGTGGAAACGAAGGCTCCCGCGGGCTACGTCCTCGACGCGACGCCCACGACCTTCACAATCGCCGCCGACAACCCGGACGTGACGTTCGCGGGAGCGAAGGCGATCTACAACACACTACAGGCCGGACCTACGATTCCGCTCACCGGCGGGATCGGACGCGACTTCTACGCCTTTCTGGGTGCGGGGGTCCTCAGTTTCGCCCTGCTCATAAGGCTCGCGCAACCGCGCAAGCGTCACTGAAACAGGGCGAAGTTCAGCCCACAAGACGAAAGGTACTCGAGTGCAGTTTCTCAAGAAATTGAAGCAGCGCGCTGTGGCGACGACGGTCGTCGCCTTGGCTTCCGTCCTCACCCTCGGTGTGGGCGTTGCAAACGCCGCTCCGGGCGATATGCCGACCGGGCAAGGGTCGATTACGATCCACAAGCACAAGGAAGTCGGCAACACCAACCAGCTCAAGCCGGACGGAACTTCGGCCGCGCCGAGCGATCCGCTTAAGGGCGTGGAGTTCACCGTCACGAAGATCGAAGGTCTTGACCTGAACAAGAATGCTGATTGGCAGAAGGTCTCGACCCTGACTGTCGACCAGGTTGGTCAGAACGGTATCACCAGGGGTACCTCCCAGAAGGTGACGACCACTGAGGACGGATCGGTAGCAGTCAACAGCCTCGACATGGGCGTCTACCTCGTCGAGGAGACCGGGACGGGCGAGCACGCCATCACGAAGAAGGCGGCCCCGTTCTTCGTGACCATCCCGCTTCCGTTTGACGGCAAGTGGATCACCAACGTCCACGTCTACCCCAAGAACGTCGTCCAGACACCGGGTACTAAGGAAGTCTCGGACGACAAGGACACGCACAAGGTGGGTGACGTCCTTGAGTGGACCATCACGACGACGGCGACCACCGACACCCCGTCGGCATTCGGCGTGGTCGATGAGCTCAAGGACTACCTGAGCTATGTTGACCAGTCTGCGAAGGTCTACCTGAAGGACGCCGTCGATCCGCTGACGGACGTTACTGTCGAGCCGCTCACCGGCGGGAAGAACGGCGTTAAGATCACGCTCGGCGAGACTGCGCGTGCACAGATCAAGAAGGGTGACACCGTCAAGTTCGTCCTCAAAACCACGGTGACCGCGATCCCCGAGAACGGCATCGTCGAGAACAGCGCGTGGCCGATCGACAACGAGTACAACCCCTTCGAGGATCCGAACGTCCCCACCCCGCCGATCGACCCGACCAAGGATCCCTACTTCGGCGACTACAAGTTCAAGAAGGTGGACGCAGATAACCCGGGCAAGGAGCTGTCGGGTGCCGAGTTCGGCCTCTACCAGTGCAATGGCGACCAGACCACCGGTGACCCGATCGTGACAGCGGTCTCTGGCGAAGACGGCGTCGTCTCCTTCACCGGCATTTACCTCGGAACGTTCGACAAGGGCACCGCAGCCGACCAGGCGACGAAGGAGTTCTGCCTCAAGGAGACCAAGGCTCCGGCCGGCTACGTCCTTCCTGACACGGTGACGAAGGTGACGATCAAGGCCGGTAAGGTCACGACCCCGACTGAGCAACTCACCACCGTGACGAACACCCCGCAAGACGGCCCGGATCTGCCCCTCACCGGTGCGGCGGGCACGGCGCTGCTGACCGTGCTCGGCTTGGGCCTCGTGGGCGCCGGCGTGGCACTCTACGCGGTGAACTCTCGTTCGCGTAAGCGGAGCTAACATCACCTAGAGTTGTGGGGGTGCCTCAGCACCCCCACAACTGTGTATCTACGCATGCGTCGCCTCGTCAGTGCCTTCATCATCGCGCTCCTCGTCCTAGCCGGGAGCGGGCTCATTCTTTACCCCACGATCGCCTCATGGAAAAGTCAGTGGGACCAGTCCAAGGTGGTCGACTCCTACGCCAACCTGGTCGACCACGTCGAGCCGGACCGCCGCGAACAAGTCCAAGAAGCACGCCAATACAACGATCTGCTCGCCTCTGGGGCTGTCGTCGGATCGAACGAGCACGTGCCGCACGGCTCCGGCGTCGTTGACCTCGAATCGAACCCGGACGTCCTGCCCTACGACCAGCAGCTGAAGGCTGGCGAGGCGGGGATCATGGGCAGGATCCGCATTCCGTCGATCGACGTGGATCTGCCGATCTACCATGGCACGAGCGAGGAGACACTACTTAAGGGCGCAGGTCATCTGGAGGGAACGTCGCTACCCGTGGGCGGGGACTCCACCCGGACGGTGATCACCGCACACCGTGGTCTGCCCGAAGCTACCCTCTTCAACAACCTCGACCAGGTCAAAGAGGGAGACACTTTTACGCTCGAGGTCTTTGGTGAGGTGCTGACGTACCGCGTCTTCTCCACGCAAGTGGTCGAGCCCCAAGACAGTCAAGCGGTGCTCGTTGAGCCCGGCCGCGACCTGGCGACTCTCATCACCTGCACCCCGCTCGGCGTCAACAGCCACCGCATCCTTGTTACCGGCGAGCGCATCATCCCCACCCCTGCCGCCGACGTCGACAGCGCCGGCCAGGCCTCCGAGCTCCCGCGGTTCCCCTGGTGGCTGCCCATCTCCATTGCGGTGTTGCTCCTCATTGCGGTCTACCTCGGGCGCGAGATTGTGCTCTACCGGCGTGAGGCCCGTGTTGCTAACAGGTGAGTTTGGTGGTTTTGGTCCGGAAATCTGGCGTTTTCGGGCTCAGATTCACTAGTTAGCCACGGGTCGACCAGAAGAGCCCGCCGCGCCCGCCGGCACGGGCTGGCAGCCCGGCCCTACCACGCCGCCTAGAGCCACCCCTGGTCCTGGGCGGCCCGCGCTGCCTCGCTCCGCGTAGTGACGCCCATCTTCCCGATCGCCGAGGACAGGTGGTTGCGCACCGTCCCCTTGGACAGGTGCACGCGCCCCGCAATATCAGCCACTTTCCCGCCTTCGAGGGCGATGCGCAGGATCTCGCGCTCGCGGGCAGTGAGGGGGTTCGCCCCGGAAAACAGGGATTCGGTGGCGAGCGCCGGGTCGATCACGCGCTTGCCGGCGTGCACGCCGCGGACCATGTCGGCCAGCTGTTCGGCGGGTGTTTCTTTCACCACGAACCCGCGTGCCCCGGCCTCCAGCGCCCGCTGCAGGTAGCCCGGCCGCCCGAACGTGGTCACCACCAGACACTTCACCTCCGGCCACCGGCCCGCGATCTGCCGCGTGGCCTCGATCCCGTCCATGCCGGGCATCTCGATGTCCACCAGCGCCACATCCGGCGCCACCTTGCCCACCAGCGCCACGAGTTCCTCGCCGTCCCCGGCCTCGCCCACCACCTCGATGCCGTCCTCAAGCGAGAGTAGCGCGGCGAGCGCGCCCCGCACGAGCGCCTGGTCATCAGCGAGAACAACGCGTATTGGGCTCACAGTTCCACCTCGATTTGCGCCCCGCGCCCGCCCGGCCCGGGGCTTGTCACCTTCAGCCTACCGCCGGCGTTCTCCACGCGCTGGCGTAGCCCGCGCAGTCCGTTGCCCTCGGACATCGGCGAGAACCCCACACCGTCGTCGGCCACCACGATCCTCTGTGCACCAATCTTGATCCACGCGTGTCGCGCCCCCGAGTGGCGCACGATGTTGGTCATCGCCTCACGCACCACCCAGCCGAAGAGGATGCGGTGGCTGGGGTCGGCGTCGTCGGCGCTGCCGGTGATGGTGAGGGCGATGCCGGCGTCGTCGGCGACCTCCTCAATGTGCGTGAGCTCCGCGGCCAGCTGCCGCCCGGCGAGCCCGGACACGGTGGAGCGGACCTCGGCGATGGCTTGCCGGCTGAGCTGGTGGATGTCGGCGATTTCGGCGCGGGCGCGCTCGACGTCGCGGTCGAGGAGTTTGTTGGCGAGCTCGGATTTGAGGGAGATGACGGTGAGGGTGTGGCCGAGGACGTCGTGGACGTCGCGGGCGATGCGCTCGCGTTCGTCGAGGGTGGCTTCGCGGCGGGCGGCGCGCTTGTCGCGCTCGGATTGGCGCGTGAAGTAGCTGCTGCCGATGGTGGAGACGTACACGGCCACCGCGATGAACCCCAGGGCCCACATCCCGTCCCCCGGCAGGCGCGAGATCAGCCCGACGACGACCGCACACAGCAGCCCTCCCGCCCAATACCCGATGCGCGGGGGCAGGGTGATGACGAGCTGGGCCACCACGTAGATCCCAAGTGCGGCGGCGCCGGGGTAGACCGCGGTGTTGGCGATGAAGATGGCGCCGGACACGGCGACGGCTACTGCCGTGGCGGGGTAGAAAGTGTCGGAGAAGGGGTCGGGACGGGTGAGCGCGTAGGCGGTGCCGGTGATGTACGCGGCGGCGAAGAGGGCCAGGCCCCCGAGCTGGACAGCCTTCAGCCACGCGGGCTCCGTCTGCCCGAGGATCTCCACCACCGGATTGATGAGGAACACCAGCCACACGAACGCCATTGCCATGCCGCCCACCTGCTCGCGCAGCTCTTCGCGTGAGCGTTTCACGACGCCGTCGCCCCGGCCCGCGCTGCCCGCCCGGCTTGTGCTGCCCGACCAGCCCGCTTCGCGTCCGCGCCAAGCACGGCCGGTGCGGCCGGCCCCCTCGGCACCGGCCGCACCCTCAGCGCGCCTGCTCACTGGCGTTCACCCCGGCGTCGTAGGGCGAGGGCGGCGAGGCCGATGAACACGGCCGTCCACACCCCGAAGGACACGAGGGCCTGCCACAGTTCGTCGGTGTAGGCCTCGCCCTGCCCGGTGGTCCACATCCCTTCAGCGACGGGCCAGCGGGCAAGCGTGATGTAGCCCCACATCGGGGTGAAGCGGGAGGCCTCGAGCAGCTTGCCGGACAGGGGCACGAACAGGTTGCCGGCGAAAGCGAAGAGGAGGACCAGGGCGTTGACCACCGACGTCGCCGACTGCGAGCGCATCACGTAGCTGAGCGCCAGCCCGACCAGCGCGAACGGTAGCGCGCCCACCGCCACAATGAGGAAGGACCCCACCCACGCCCACGCCGTGCCCTTCGCGCCGGTGGGTGCCGCGACCGCGTAGATGATGGCCACGGTGATGAGGGCAAAGGCCGCGGCGGTCAGGGACTTGTTGAGCGCGTAGCGCCCGGCGGTCAGCGGGGTGAGGGAGATCTGGCGCCCCCACCCCTGCAGCTTTTCCACCCCGGCCTGGGAGGCGAGGCTAGCGGTGGCGGCCACGGCGCCGTAAGCGGCCATGCCCACCATGATCGCCATGGCGAGGTTGCCGTTCGCCGCGCTCTCCTGCCCGTAGCTCTGGGCCGCGCCGAAGATGAGGTACATGAGCACGGGCACCCCGATGATGAACAGGACTCCGGGGTCGCGCAGCATGCGCTTGAGGTCGATGGCGATCATGTTAGGCTCCAGTCTTCTCGGTCGAGGTCAGGGTGAGGAAGGCGTCCTCGAGCGAGGCCTCGGTGATGATGAGGTCGGTGATGGGGTGGGCGAGGAGGATGCGGGCGGCGTCGTCGGAGTGTGCCGTGCGCACCTCGAGGGTTTGCCCGTCCCACGACGCCGTGGTGCCCGGAAGCGCCGCAAGCTCGGCGGCGAGCGTCTCGCGTTCCGTGGCCGGCAGGGCGCAGGCCGTGGCCCGCACGTGGCGTAGGCCCGCGATCGAGCGCACCTGGGAGGTCGGCCCGTCGGCGACGATGCGGCCGGCGTTCATGAGGATCGTGCGCTTGGCGAACTCCTCGGCTTCGGCGAGGTAGTGGGTGGCGAAGATGACGGTGCGCCCGTGGTGGGATTCCTCGTAGATGTTGGCCCAAAATTCGCGGCGGGCGGCCACGTCCATGCCGGTGGTGGGTTCGTCGAGGATGAGGACGTCGGGCTCGGGCAGGAGGGCGAGTGCGAACTTGAGGCGCTGCTGTTCGCCGCCGGAGCACTTGCCCACGCGGCGCCCCGCGATGGGGGTGAGGCCGGTGCGCTCGATGACGGAGTCGATCGGTTGGGCGCCCGGGTAGCACGCGGCGATGTAGGCCACGGACTCGCGCACGGTCATGTCGGCCAGTAGCCCGCCGGTCTGGAGGAGGGCGCTGATGCGGCCGGCGCGGATCGCCGCCGCCGGGGTGCCGCCGAGCACCGACACCTGCCCGGAGGTGGGATGGGTGAGGCCGAGGATCATGTCGAGCGTGGTGGTCTTGCCGGCCCCATTTGGGCCAAGGAGCGCGACCACCTCACCCGGCTCAATCACCAGGTCAATGCCATCCACGGCGGTGACGTTGCCAAACTTCTTCGTAAGCGCCTTGGCGCTGATTGCGTTCATGACTCCATTGTGCCCAGCCACCCGCGCGCGCAGAAGTGCCGGGTGACCGGACTTTTCCATGACCACTGTCATGGGTTTGCCGTGTCACCCGGCACGGGCGAGCCGCCGGTCCGACAGAAGTCGTGAATATACCGGCTACCGGTTCCTATAGGAGCCTGGTGGACCGCAGATTCACGAGTTCTGACGGAGCCACCGCCTGCTAGTCGTTCTTGCGCGACTTTTGGGACAGCACCATCGCCTGGATCGGTGCGGTGGCGACCACCGCCGCGAGCGTGAGCGCAATGCCGAGGCCGACCACCCACACGAGGATGACGAGGTTGTCGGTGTTGGCCTTTTGCTCGGCGAAGGTGCCGAGTAGGGCGCCGAGGCCGATGGTCACGGAGAGCATGAGCAGCAACGGCGGGATAACCTGCCACAGGCGGGCCTTGAGGAGGGTGGAGTAGGGCAGGCCGATCCGCATGAGGGCGGCGGATTCCTCGGCGCGGTCGAACACGTCGGAGGCCTGGTGGATGAGGGTGCCCGTGGCGCCCAGAATGAGGGAGAAGGCGAGCGCGATCGCGACACCCTTGGTGATGTCGCCGGTGAGGGTGCGTCTGAGGTTGTCCACGTCCTCGTTGATGCTGCCGTAGCCGGTGACGTCCATGGTCATGATGAACACGACCACGGAGGCCAGGAGCGCCATGAGCGAGATCGCGGAGATGTTGCGCCATGCGGCGCGGGGGTCGTCGAGGACGCGGCGGGTGCCGAGCAGGCGCGGGGTGCGGGCCGTGACGGCCACGGGGCGGGCGGCCATCTGGATGAACAGTGGGCCGGCCAGCGACACGGTGAGGAAGAAGACCATGAGCATGAGCGCGGACAAGAGGAAGTTTGCGATGGTGGAGGTCTCTGGGTCGAGGTTCTGCATCATGACGCCCAGCACCGGGATCGCGGCGACGACGCCGATCACCCGCCAGTATTTCATCGCCTTCGGGGTCTCCCGGCGCGAGACGCCGAGCGGGGAGATGGACACGCGCCACAGGCCGGCCAGGGTGGAGCCGATCGTGATGACGGCGACCAGCGCGGCGGCGGCGAGCCAGCCCCACCAGGGCAGGAGCATCTCGGTGGTGGTGATGGGCAAAGTGGTGAAGCTCACGTTCGACCACGCGGGCAAGGTGAGGAGGTAGATCGCCCCGCCGATCGTGAAGCCGACAGCGGCCTGGATGAGGGTTTCCACGAGGGTCATGAGGTTGACCTGGCCGGCGCTGAGTCCGATGAGGCGCAGGGAGGCGAGGCGGCGGGCGCGGCCGTTCGCGCCGAGCCGGGCGGCCGAGGCGCCAAGGGAGAGGAGGGGGATAATGAGCAGGCCGAGCGCGAGCACCGCCAGGCTCATGTAGACCCCGCTCAACCCGTCCGTGACGTCGAGCGGGACGCCCTGCTCGAGTAGGCGCGGGCCCGTGGTGTCCAGCCGCTCGTAGAACATCCACACGCCCCCGGCGGTGGTGAGCAGCAGCCAGGAAGAGACGGAGAAGGCGACGACGGCGAGCGCGTCCAACAGCGCGTGCCCGCGGGCGTTGCGGATCCGGGAGGTGGCGAGGTGACCCGTCATCTGCAGCGTGTTCATCGGGCCACCTCCGCGCCCTGCACCTGCGACATTGGGCGATCGGTGTGGATGAGGCCGTCGCGAATCTCCACCAGGCGGTCGCACCAGGAGGCGACCTTGAGGTCGTGGGTGACGACCACCAGGGTGGTGCCGTTCATGCGGGCGGTGGTGGACAGCAGCTGCATGACCTCGTGGCCGGTGGCCTGGTCGAGCGCGCCGGTCGGCTCGTCAGCGAAGATGATCGCCGGGCTGGAGACCATCGCGCGGGCAATCGCCACGCGCTGGGCCTGCCCGCCCGACATCTCGCCCGGGCGCTTCTTCGCCTGCTCCGCCACCCCGAGGCGGTAGAGCCACTCCTCGGCCCGGCGCAGGCCCTCCCCGCGCTTGACCCCAGCGGCGAACAGGGGCAGCGCAACGTTCTCCCGCGCGGTCAGCTCCGGAACCAGCTGCCCGTCTTGGAACACGAAACCGAGGCGCTCGCGGCGCAACTTCGACCGGCCGGCGTCGTTCAGCGACGTGACGGAGGTGGTGCCAAGGCGCACGTCGCCGTCGTCGGGAACAAGGATGCCGGACAGGACGTGCAAAAGCGTGGATTTGCCGGACCCCGAGGGGCCCATGACGGCGACGAGTTCGCCCGCGTCGATGTGGAGGTCGACCCCGGCGAGGGCGTGGACCTTACCGTACGTTTTTACCAAGTGCGTTGCATTGAGTTCGTTCATGGTTCCATTCAAACCCGGGCCGGCACCGATTTCGAGGGTGCTACCTGCCCAATTGGGGGTAGGGCTAGGTCTACCTTTTCGCGGGGGCGACGGCGCGGGGGTCGAGAGTGTCGGAGGGCGCCGATAGGCTAGAGGTATGTGGAGGAAGAAGGACGTGGCGCGGCAAGTCGAGGAGCTGACCGACTCGCGCCGGCAAATCGTGTCCGCGTTCGAGATCGAGCGGCGGCGCATCGAACGCGACCTTCACGACGGTGCCCAACAGCACCTCGTCGCCTCCGGGATGGCGATCGGGGAAGCACAGTTCTTGCTGGACATGGCGGGGGCCGCGGGGGAGATCCCGCCGGCGCTCGCGGACCTGCCGGGGATCGTGGCGCGGGCGCTGCAGACGAACGAGGAGGCGCTGCGGGCCCTGCGCGAAACCGTGAATGAGATCCACCCCAAGGTGCTGTCGGACCTGGGGCTGGAAAGGGCCGTGCGCGGGGCGGCGGAGCGCAGCCCGGTGCCGGTGCGGGTGGTGGTGCCGCACGCGCTGCCCGACATGCCCGAAGGGGTGATGGCCGCCGCGTACTTCCTGGCCACCGAGGCGCTGACGAACGTGGCGAAGTACGCGCCGGGAGCGCGGACCACCTTGCTGTTGGCGGCGGATGAGACGCTGAGGGTGTCGGTGGTGGATGACGGGCCGGGCGGGGCGTCGGTGGTGGCCGGGCATGGGCTGGCCGGGCTGCGCGAGCGGCTGGCCGCGTTCGGCGGGAAGCTGGAGGTGAACTCGCCGGTGGGCGGGCCCACGATGGTGGTGGGCACGATTCCGCTGCTGCTATACCGAGGCGAGAGTGCGATTGGGGGAGTGCAATGAAGATCTTCTTGGCCGATGACGCGACCTTGGTGCGCGAGGGGCTGGCCGGCATCCTCGAGCGTGTGGGGCACACCGTGGTGGGGCAGACCTCCGACGCGCCCAGCACGCTCGCGGCTGTGCGGGAGCTACTCGCGGGTGATCCGGGGGCGGTGGACGTGCTGGTCACGGACGTGCGGATGCCGCCGACGATGAGCGACGACGGGCTGCGGGTGGCCGTGGAGCTGCGGTCCGACTTCCCCGACCTGTCGGTCATGGTACTGAGCCAGTACGTGGCGCCCGCCTATGCGTCCGCGCTGTTCGACCCGGTGGCGATGGCTCGGCCCGGCGCTGACCGCGGGGGCCTGGGGTACCTGCTCAAGGAGCGGGTGTCGCGGGTGGCGGACTTCGTGCACTCGCTGTCGATCGTGGCGGGCGGCGGCGTTGTGGTGGACCCGGAGGTGGCCGTGGGGCTGGTACGCGGGAAGGCGAGCGCGTTGGACGCGCTGACCCCGCGCGAATCCGAGGTGCTGGAGCTCATGGCGCAGGGGAAGTCGAACGCAGAGATCGCCGGGGAGCTGTACTTGTCCGGCGCGGCGGTGTCCAAGCACGTGGCGAACGTGTTTTCCAAGCTGGGGCTGCCGGCCGGGGAGGAGAACCGGCGGGTGCGGGCGGTGCTGACGTACCTGACGGCCACAGGCGCGGTGTAGGCGAGGGTGCTTGCTCGCTGGTGTGTGTCCCGCCGGCCGGTCCGCCGGCAGGCGGAGGCCTCGGCGTCGCCAGTCGCCGCTGTGGGTCCAGCCCCCGGCTCGGCGTCGTTGGCCCTGCTTCCGATAGGAAGAACTTAGTGCCCGTGCGCCTATACGAGCTGAGCGACACTTCTCTTGAGAATCTGACACAGCGCCCGACACGTCTCTTGAATATGGCGTCTACCGATCGCTATATGGGCTCGGTCGCGCTCAGACTCAACAGTTGTGTCAGGTTGAGGACAGACACATCGCACGCTCGCCCTGTGAGCGAGTTACTGGCTTCGAGGCGGCGGTCATGAGGCAATTCCGAGCGAGGGTTGGACACCCACGCTTCTCTAGCAAGGGAGGACTGATGCGCGGTGTTTCATAATGCCGGTCGGCTCGCCTATTCCGCAGCTTCAGCGAAGGAGTCGACAGGCGTAAGCCCAACATGTGATTCTTCGTGAAAGCGATGAGTACTAGCTTGTGTGACAAGTAAATATCATCCCAACCACCACGTGACGGACCTCGTCAACTGGTGCCATCAACGGCCATATCCCGCGCCTTCGTATCATTCCTACGCGTGTGGCTAGCACGGCAAGCCGAGCAGCGGAACCGTGGTTTACCAGCACTGGTCGCACCCCGGTTTTGTGTTAGTGTTCCGCAGATTCTACAGCGAGGATTCTCCACCCCAGCATGAAGCTGAGTCCAAACCCGACTTTAACGCAAGAAAACGGGCCAGCCGCTGAAAAAATCAACACCGTTGGGGGGGGCTTCGATGCTATAATTCTTACACACATCTGGAAAATGTGATAAGATCCACACGTGAAAAAGAACGCGCTCAGTTTAGCCTTCGCGGGCGCTGCTCTGATCGCGGCGACCGGATTCGGCGTGGCTACTGACGATGTTTCAGCCACACCGGATGTTGAGAATGATTCGCGCGCAAGGAGTGTCGCGGATACTCCACTTGCGCAACTTGTTGAGATGCCGGAGCCGGTTGAGTATTATGTGGCATCTGCTGGGGACATCGGTCTACCCCCTGAAGATGCACCGTACACTACTGACGGTTTCGAGATCGTGGGACAGTATTTTGATACGGACTTGGGTGTTGGCTATGTTGCGATCTCGCGCGAGGATGCGACAAGCGCGAAGGCGGAATTGAACCTCTCTCCCGAGTATGCACTAGAGTCATCCAATGCTTCTCACCTACGGAGTGATGCACTTTCCGGCGATGGTCGCGACAGTGTGGTTGTTGTGATGTCTAAGTACACTGCCGCACAGATATCTTCTGCAATGGAGCAGTTAACAGCACACTTCCAAGCGACGGGCGCACGGGTCGCGTTTGGTTACCATGCACAAAGCGACACCATTGAGCTGAGCGGTGAGCTGACTGAAGGCGACCTTGAGCTGCTCCCAGATACAGGCGTTGGATACTCATTCGTGCCGGGATATTATCAAGACGATGCGTACAACGAAAATGTGCGGGCCCCATTTGTTGGGGGAGCGTCAATTCTTGGCTATCGGCAGGGGAATTTGTATTCGTGTACGAGTGGTATTCCCGCTGAGAATAGTAATGGTGCACGTGGGTTTTTTACTGCGGGTCATTGTTTCGATTTGCTCTCGCATGTCTGGACATCTTCTTCGCGTGCAGGTGTTTCTAATTCAGGTCGGGTTACACACAAATATAATGCGAGCATTGATGCAGAGTTTGTGAGCGGCAAGACATACGAAGGAAAGATCCTTTCTGGTGGTGAGAGGAAGCCCGTGGCGGGCACTTGGCACCCCATGGGGTCACAAGGAAATCGGCTGTGCTTTCAGGGAAGAACGAGTGGAAACGTTTGTAATAACCAAGTAATTAGCTATGGCATATCACGATGCTTTGGTACCGGTTGTTATGGCAACCTCATTAGTCTACGAGGTGGTACCTCAAGCCAAGGTGGTGATTCTGGGGGGCCGGTATTCGCCAACTTCGGTAGCTCGGTCAGAGTAACGGGAATGATAACCGGCCACTTTGATCCCTTGGTCGGGCAATCCACGACATATGTTACTGATTGGCGTGCAGTGCGGGATAACTATGGAGCGAGATTGATATATGGCTAGGCTACGAAATGGTGGTGCGCTGGCGGGAATCCTCCTGCTTGCGCTGGCGGGGTGCGCCGGCCAAGCCGAGGATCTGAAGGCGCCGACTCTGCAGCGAGCGGAGTATGTCTTAAGTGTTGCGGCCATCAATACCTTGAAAGAGATCAGGGTGGGTGGCGATGAACTGTGCCCAATCAATGAGCGCGGCGCGCTGCTTGTCTTCGCGGGAACGGCTACGGGCCCTGCGGATGGCGCCTACCTTGACGTCAACGGCACAAGGATCAAGGCCGGTGACGTCTTTTTGACTGGCGAACAGTCGGATATCGACGGGGGCTTCGACTGCGGAGGCGAACACTTTGAGAACGCTAGGCGTGTTCTCGTCGAAGAGATTACGCTATCTGAGTAGCGGCGCGCCCAGATGTGTGGGGCGCTTGGGGTAGGAACTGTATGGAATTACTCGTGGCTGGACCGCGCCCGCTTAATGAGCGCACTTTCATTGCGGATAATGGATCCGTGGTTCGGCGCCGGCAGGACCGGCCAAGCCCAGCCGAAGCACGGCGCGGCGCGTATCACACCCTGGGACTTCGACGGCTCCACTATGCAGGGCGATTCCGTGACCGCGGTCTACTCCCTACCCGCCCAAACCTTCCCCGGCCGAGCCTTTGGCCTCGCGTTGCGCTACGAGGTCACCTTCGGCCCAGAGCTTGAGCTCAAACTGACGGTCATCAACCAAGGTGACGAGACGACGTCGTTCGAAGAAGCGCTCCACACCTACCTAGCTGTCGACGACATCAGGGGCGTGCGGATTGAGGGTCTAGATGGTGCGTCCTACGTCGACCACGCCGGCGCCAAGACGGAGAAGACGCAGATGGGCGAAGTCGTCTTTACGGGTCAGGCCGCTCGCGTATACGCGCGCGGCGCCACGGTGATCCTGCACGGAGCGGCAGGCGGCCGTGCGCTCAAGATCGCCTTCGAGGGTGCCACCAACACGGTGTGTGGAATCCGTGGATCGATGGCGCGGCTGCGATCGTGGGGATCCTTGATGCTGCCAGCGTGGCGAGGAGTTGACTAGTAGGGCCACAAACATCCGGCCCGGCGACACGCCGATCGCCTCAGAAGACATAGATCGTTGGCACCCATCGTGCCCGCGCTTGGCCCGGTTGCGCGCGGATCGCGTTCGTGAAGACACGTCGCGGGCGAAACTCACTGCGAAAAATACATGCATGTGATTCGAAAGCGACTACTATATGTAGTGTTCGCGTTTTTTCGAGACGGCACATCTTGTGTTTTCTGGAATATGCCCAGAAAGCGTAGCCGACCGGCTAAATGCGGCCCAACAGCAAGAACACCGCACGCATTGGCCTTGGCTGGGCGCGCTCAAAGAGGGGAAGAGATCATGTCACTCATCAACGTCACCACCGTCAGCGTCCTTAAGCGGGACGGTCGCTCGGTCCGCTTCGATGCGTCGAAGATCTACCGGGCCATTGAGGCGGCGATGAATGACCGTGGGCTCGAGGATCACGCCTTCTGCTCGCAGGCCACGAACGCGGTGGTCGCCTCCCTGCCCGCCGAGAACCTTGACATCCCCACAATCCAGTCCGCGGTGGAGGACTACCTCATGGCTTCGCGCTACCCGGAGGTGGCCCGCGCTTACATCGAGTACCGTCACGACCGGGACGTGGAGCGCAACCAGACGATGGACATCCAGCACTCGGTGGGCAAGCTGCTAAGCCGGGACAAGTCGGTGGTGAACGAGAACGCGAACAAGGACGCCACGGTCTTCAACACCCAGCGTGACCTCACGGCCGGCTCGGTGGCGAAGGCCTACGCGCTGAAGCACATGCTCCCCAAGCCGGTGGCCAACGCTCACATCAAGGGCGACATCCACTTCCACGACCTCGATTACAACCCCTTCCAGCCGATGACCAACTGCTGCCTCATCGACATCCCGGGCATGTTGACGAACGGCTTCCAGATCGGCAACGCGCGCGTGGAATCCCCGAAGTCGATCAACACGGCAACCGCCCAGATCGCCCAGATCATCGCGAACGTGGCCTCCTCCCAGTACGGCGGCACGTCGGTGGACCGCATCGACGAGGTCCTCGCCCCCTATGCCCAGCTCAACTACAACAAGCACATGCGCGACGCCGTGGAGTGGGTTGCGCCCGAGCGCCGCGAAGACTACGCCCTGGCGAAGACAAAGAAGGACATCTACGACGCGATGCAGTCGTTGGAGTATGAAATCAACACCCTCTACACGTCCAACGGCCAGACCCCATTCGTCACCCTCGGCTTCGGCCTGGGCACGGGCCTGTTTGAGCGCGAGATCCAGAAGGCGATCCTCCAGGTCCGCATCGGCGGGATCGGCAAGGACCGCCACACGGCGATCTTCCCCAAGCTGGTCATGGGCTTGCGCCGCGGCGTCAACCTCGACCCGCAGGACGCGAACTACGACATCAAGCAGCTAGCCCTCGAGTGCTCCACGAAGCGCATGTACCCGGATGTGCTCTCCTATGACCGCCTGGTCCAGATCGAGGGCGACTACAAGGCCCCCATGGGTTGCCGCTCCTTCCTGCCCAAGTGGGTGGACCCCGCCACCGGCGAGGCCATCAACGCGGGCCGGAACAACCTCGGCGTCGTGACCCTCAACATCCCGCGCATCGCGATCGAGGCGCGCGGCAGCAAGGACGCGTTCTGGGAGATCTTCGAGGAGCGCATGCAGATCGTCAAGGACGCCCTGCTTTACCGCATCAAGCGCTGCGAGGACGCCACTCCGGCGAACGCCCCGATCCTCTACCGTTACGGCGCGTTCGGCCTGCGCGCGGAGGAAAGCGAGACGGGCGTGGAGAAGTTTTTCCGCGGCCACCGCGCAACGGTGTCGATGGGGTACATCGGCCTGTACGAGGCGGCCACCCTCTTCTACGGTCCGAACTGGGAGGACAACCCGGAGGCAAAGGGCTTCACGCTGGAGATCCTGCGGGCGATGAACCGTTACGCGGAGGCGTGGCGCGAGCGCTACCCGTACTGGTTCTCGGTGTACTCGACGCCGTCGGAGTCGCTCACGGACCGATTCTGCCGCCTGGACCGGGAGAAGTTCGGCGTGATCGCGGACGTCACGGACAAGGAGTACTACACGAACTCCTTCCACTACGACGTGCGCAAGAAGGTCACCCCGTTCGAGAAAATCGACTTCGAGGCCGAGTATGCGCCGCTCACCAAGGGTGGCTTCATCCACTACTGCGAGTACCCGAAGCTGACGCACAACACGAAGGCGCTGGAGGCCGTGTGGGATTACGCCTACGACCGCGTGGCCTACCTCGGCACGAACACTCCGATCGACCGCTGCTACGAGTGCGGTTTCGAGGGCGAGTTTGACCCGACGCCGGAGGGCTTCGCCTGCCCCGAGTGCGGTAACGACGACCCGGACACCTGCGACGTCGTCAAGCGCACCTGTGGCTACCTCGGCAACCCGGTCAAGCGCCCGATGGTCCACGGCCGCCACGTGGAGATTTCCTCGCGCGTCAAGCACATGGACGCCCGCGAGTGATTAACGCCGATGGCGTCAGCGTCCCCGCCCCCTGCGAGTGGGACGGGCGGGCGCTGTTCGCCGGGAATGTCGCGGACTACAAGCCGTTCAATTTTGTGGACGGGGAGGGGGTGCGCTGCTCGTTGTACGTGTCGGGGTGCCCGTTCCGGTGCCCGAATTGTTACAACAAGGCGGCGCAGTCCTTCCGCTATGGCCGACCCTACACGACTGAGCTTGAGGAGCGGATCCTCGCAAATGTCGCCCAGCCGTACGTGGCCGGGCTGTCCCTGCTGGGCGGGGAGCCGATGCTGGCCACCCCGATCCTGTTGCCGTTGTTGCGCCGCTTCCGCGAACGCTTCGGCGCGGGTGAGGCCGCCACGCGCGACGTGTGGGTGTGGACCGGCTACACCTACGAACAGCTCCTGGCCGACACCCCCGACAAGCGCGAGCTGCTCGACCTCGTGGACGTGCTCGTGGACGGGCCGTTCATCCAGCGTCTCTACCACCACGACCTCGCCTTCCGCGGCTCCGCCAACCAGCGCATCATCGACCTGCGGGCCTCCCGTGTTCATGCCGACCTGCAGTGCTCGGGTGTGCAGTACGCCGCCGAGCCGGTGCTCTGGCGCGGGGGCGAGTACTAGCCGCCGAGCCGCGGGCACAAATGCCGCCTGCCCGGGCGCCGATAATCCGTGCCGGCAGCCTAATTTCAGTCCGGCACCCGGAGGCGCCGCCATAAGTCGTGAACCTGATGTCCACCGAGTGTCTATAGGAATTGGCAGCCGGTATTTTCACGACTTCTGTCGACCAGGCCGGGAGCCCATGTTGCAGGTGAGGTAATTGTGACTGGTGTGAAGGGTGTGACTCGGTGAGTGGGGCTGCCAGGCCGTGGCGCCGGGGTCATTCCCTCCTGATACCCGGTGGCGCCGCCATAAGTCGTGAATCTGGTGCCCACCGAGTGTCTATAGGAATCGGTAGCCGGTATTTTCACGACTTCTGTCGGACGGGCCCTGAGAACCGCGTGTGCTGCCCAGAAATCAGAACGAGTCGACCGCCCGCTTGACCTCGGTCGCGTACTCGGCCCCGCCTTCACCGCCGGGGTGGATCCCGTCGGAGGCGAGGTGTTCGGGGTGGGCGGCGGCGATCGCGGCCCAGTCGGCAACCCGCACGCGGTCCGGGTATTCGGCGGCGATCTGCGAGATCGTGGCGTTCGATTGCGGCACCCATTCAGCGTGCGGGGCGGCGGCGGTCACCCACACGACGTGGCGGTCGGGCCCGAGGTAGTCCATGATGTCACGCGCGGTCTCCACCGAGATCGCGCCGTTGGTACCCAGTGAGATGACCACGGTCCCACGCAGCTTGCCCTGCGCGGCGTATCCCTCGGCGATGCCCTTGAACACCCGGATCGACCGGGAGACCTCCCCGTCCACAACGGCGTCCGGGAACGTCTCGAGCAGAGCGGGTGCGGCGGCGAGGGTGACGGAGTCGCCGATGATGGTGATGTCGGCGCCGGTGTTGGGCGTGGGGGCGGCGGTCGGTTCCGGTTCGGGTGTCGCTTTGGCGCTGGGCTCGGGCGCAGCGGTGCCAGCGGCCCCGCCCGGCTCAGCCGCTCCAGCCCCGCCAGCGCCTCCGGCTTCACCAGCGCCGTCACCCGGTTTGGCGGAGTGCGAGGCGAGGGCGTGCTTCCCGGCGGCGACTGCGGCCTGGGCCTCGGTCATGTCGGGGGAGGTGACGAGCGCGACCGTGAACGTGGCCGCGAGCGCGAGCGCGCCGGTGGTGAGCCACGCGGTTGTGACGGTGGGGAGCTTGCCCATGGAGCGCACCCAGGCCACTAGCCCCATGGTGCGGATCGGCGTCTCCACGTAGGTATAGGACAGGTGCGCGGCGGCCACCGACACGGCGAGCACCAGGGCTGCCGCGAGCGGCCGCGGCATGTGGAGGTGGTAGACGGCGAGCACCCACAGGGGCCAGTGCCACAGGTAGATGCCGTATGAGCGCTGCCCGATCCACACCATGACCCGCGACTCGAGCAACCCGGCGAGGGCCTCGGAGGGTGTGCCGACGACGTCGGGCAGGATCCCCCGCACGGCCACCCCGGCCAGTGCGGACGCGAGCAGCATGCCCCAGGGGTAGAACCAGGAGGCGTCGGGGACGTTGAACGTGAGCACGGTCAGGCCCGCGAGCGCCACCCAGCTGCCCACGCCCCACAGGGGGGAGGCGGTGCGCGGCCGGCCGGTCATGATGCCGGGCAGGGCGAATGCGATGCCGGCGCCGATCATGAGGCCGAAGATGTGGGAGTCGGTGCCGACGTAGGCGCGGGTGACGTCGCCGCCGGCGAGCCACGCGTGCAGCGTCAGTGACATGACGCCGATGCCCGCAATCACTCCGATCTGCGCACGACGGGCGTCCCGTTCGGCCGCGCCCGCGCCCCCGTGCCCCGCGACCCACCGCCGCGCGCCAAGCAAGAGCGCCATGACTACCACGGGCCACACGAGGTAGAACTGCTGCTCCACCGCGAGCGACCACATGTTGTTCAGCAGTAGCGGCGACTGCGCCTCGAAGTAGTTGGACCCGTTGGCCACCTGGAACCAGTTGTAGGTGCCGGTGAGCGCGCCGAAGGCTTGCCAGCGAGCCTGGGTGACGGCGTCGGCGGAGATGAGTCGGCCGAGCGCGAGCGTGACCACCACCATGACTACCACCGCGGGCAGGAGTCGCCGGTAGCGCCGGTGGAGGAAGCTGGGCAGGTCGATGACGCCGGTGGCGTCGTGTTCTTTGAGCAGGAGCGCGGTGATGAGGAACCCGGAGATGACGAAGAAGACGTCCACCCCGATGAACCCGGCCCCGCCCACGGACGGCAGCAGGTGGTAGACGAGCACAAACAGTGCTCCGATGGCGCGCAGGCCGTCCAGGCCCCGGATACGATACGGCCTCGAAAACGAGTTCGCGGTGTTCCCTGGCATGCTCCCCATATTAGGTGCGCGCCCGCTCGCCGATGTCCACCGCGGGCCCTACGTGTGTCGTGAGTTTTCGCTTGTTGTAGCGGGTTTTCTGACGCCGCCGTGGCGTAGCTCGCTGCTGTAAGTTACGTCGCGTGTGGGGTGCCGACGATGCCGGCCCGGCCGGTTGCACTAGTTCCAGCAGCACCGGCACAGTCCGAGCCGCACGAGCCCCAGCCGCGCTACCCGGCAGGCCGCGCGACCGGCGTCGTGAACCTATCGGCGCTCGATGGGGCGCGTGTGGAGGTGGAGGTTCGAGGGGAGGTGGTCGAGTTCTTCGCGGATGCCGGCGGCGAGTTCGGCGCGATAGTCGGGGGTCATGCGTTCGGCGGGGGCGGAGATGGAGATGGCGAAGTTTTTGCGCGGGCCGAGGAGCGGGACGCCCACGCAGGCGATGCCGACTTCGTTTTCTTCGATTTCTTCGGTCCACCCGTCGTGGTCGAGGCGGGTGAAGTTGGCGAGGACGGCGTCGTGGAGGGTGCGCTGGTCGGCCTTGGTGTGCGAGGTGATGTCGGGGGTTTCGAAGTACCAGGGGAGGCGATTGTCGCGGTCGGGGAAGGAGCCGATGAGGGCTCGGCCGAGCGAGGTGGTGACGGCGGTGGCGTGGCGGCCGACCGCGGAGACGACTCGGATGGGGCGGTCGGGTTCGACCTTGTCGAGGTAAACGATGTCGGTTTCCACAAGTTGGCCGAGGTGGACGAGTTCGTTGAAGCGCCGCCCGATGTTCTCAAGGTAGGGCCGTAGTTCGTCCACGGCGCGGCGGGTGGAGGTGCGGTAGGCGGCGATGGGGGCGATGCCGTCGCCGAGCCGGTAGAAGCCGGTTTCGGGGTCTTGTTCCACCCAGTCGCGGTCGCGTAGCGTGGCAAGCGTGTTGTAGACGGTGGCTTTGTTGAGGCCGAGGTCGGAGGCGATGGTGCCAAGTGCGGTGCCGTCGGGGTCGCGGGTGGCGAGGTATTCCACGAGCGAGAGGGCGCGGCTGACGCTTGCCAGTGGTTTGGGTGTGCTCATGCGGCTAATTCTAGCGCGGCCCGTTCCACCATATGAAATACGCGGGGAATCTTGCGTTCGGTTGCGCGGAGAATGTTGTGCTCGACACACTATGATGAAACTAGTGACTGTGTCACAGGGACAGGGTACTGTTTAAGTGTATGAAACGAGCGTTTCGCATAAATAAATGACTAGGGTCAACGGAGAGCCAAGCATGAAACTGAATCTCGCAGGACTAAGCGACCGCGCCCCCTTCGAAGTGGCCGGCGTGCAGCTACCGCCCTTCGACGTCGCCGCCATGCAGGCGGACGGGCGGGCCAACCCGCGCTGGATCCACCTGGGTCCCGGCAACATCTTCCGCGTCTTCCCGGCGCGCATCGCCCACGACCTCCTGGCCGCCGGCGATCGCTGGCCCATCACCGCCGTCGTGCCGATGGACCCCGCGGAGCTCGACATCCAACTCGGCAAACACGACCTCATGACCCTCTCCACCATCCTCAACCCGGACGGCTCGCGCGACTACCGCGTGATCGCCGGCATCGCCGAGGGCCTGGCCTGGCAGCGCCCGGAGGACTTCGAGCGCCTCACCCAGATCGTCACCAACCCCGAGCTCACCCTCATCACGATGACCATCACCGAAAAGGGCTACGGCATCCACGACTCGGCCGGCAACCTTTCCGAGCAGGCGCTCGCGGCGATCGCCGCCGGCCCGCACGGCTTCCATGCAAACACGATGGCGAACCTGGCCGGGTTGCTCGTGCGCCGCTTCGAGGCCGGCGCCGGCCCGATCAACGTCATCTCTTTCGACAACTTCTCCCACAATGGCGACAAGCTGCGCGACTCGGTCATGACCATCATGCGCGGCTGGCACGAGGCGGGCCAGCTCTCTAACGAGGCGTTCGCCTGGGCCGACGACGCCGCCCGCGTGGCCTTCCCCATCACCGTGATCGACAAGATCACCCCGCGCCCCAACACCTCCGTGGCTGAGGAGCTTGCGGGCCTCGGCTTTGAGGACATGGGCATCGAGATGCTCGGGCGCACCCCGCTGGCCGGCTTCGTCAACGCCGAGCCTACCGAATATCTCATTATTGAGGACGTGCTCGTGGGCGAGGTGCCGGATTTCGCCGCTCATGGCGTTCACCTCATCTCCCGCCAGGTGTGCGACGACTTCGAAAACATGAAGGTCACCACCTGCCTCAACCCCCTCCACACCGCGCTCGCCACCGCCGGCGTGCTGCTCGGCTTCCCCACGATCGACTCCGAGATGCGCGACGCCGACCTGCGGGCTCTGGTCGAGCGGCTCGGCTGGAAGGAGGGCCTGCCCGTCGTCGTCGACCCCGGAATCGTGAACCCAGAGGACTTCCTGCGCGAAGTGCTCGAGGTGCGTTTCCCCAACCGCTTCCTGCCCGACGACCCGGCCCGCATTGCGATGGACACCTCGCAGAAGGTGGGCATCCGCTTCGGGGAGACCATCAAGAAATACCTCGCGCAGGGCCGTGACCTGGGCGAACTCGTGGCGATCCCGCTGGTGATCGCTAACTGGATGCGCTACCTGCTCGCTGTCGACGACGATGGCGCGCCGTTCGACCCGTCCCCGGACCCGCTGCTGGCTGAGCTGCAGGCCCACCTGGACGGTGTCGAGCTCGGAGGGGACGTGGACGCCCACGCGGCCCTTCAGCCCATCCTGTCCAACCCCGCCATTTTCGGCACCAACCTTTATGACACGCCGCTCGCCTTGCGCGTGGAAGAACTGTTCACCAAACTCGTGGCCGGCCCGGGCGCCGTCCGCACCACCCTGAAGGAGACCCTCGCATGAAGATGACGTTCCGTTGGTACGGCGAAGGATTCGACCCGATCCCGCTCCAGTACATCAAGCAGATCCCCGGAATGACCGGCACCATGGGTGTCCTGTCGCAGTACGCTGCGGGGGAGGTGTGGACCCGTGAGGAGATCGCGAAGATGATGGACCAGGTCCGCGCCGCCGGCCTCGAGTGCGAGGTGATCGAGTCGGTCAACGTCCACGAGGACATCAAGCTCGGCCTTGACACGCGCGATGAGTACATCGCCAACTACTGCACCACCCTGGAGAACCTGGCCGAGTTCGGCGTGAAGGTGGTCATCTACAACTTCATGCCCGTGTTCGACTGGCTGCGCACCGAGCTCGCCCACGTCAACGAGGACGGCTCGACCTGCCTGTACTACGACCACGCCGACATCGAGGGCATGACCCCGCAGGATATCGTCCAGCGCACGGCCGAGGAGTCCGGTGGGCTCACCCTGCCCGGCTGGGAGCCCGAGCGCCTGTCCCGCCTGGACGAGGTCATGGCCCTCTACCAGGATATGACGGTGGACAAACTGCGCGAGAACTGGAAGTACTTCCTCGACGGCATCATCCCCACGTGTGAGAAGGTCGGCATCCGCATGGCCTGCCACCCCGACGACCCGGCATGGGACCTGTTCGGCATCCCGCGCGCATACAAGAACCGCGACGACATCGACGCGATCTGCGGGCTGAATGACTCGGACGCGAACGCCCTGTGCCTGTGCTCGGGCTCGCTCGGCTCCAACCCGGCCAACGACGTCCCCGCGATCTTCCGCGAGTTCGGCAAGCGCGGCCGGATCGCCGCTGCCCACGTCCGCAACGTCAAGTACCTGGGCGAGAAGAAGTTTCAGGAGGCCGCGCACTGGGCCGCCGACGGCGACCTCGACATGCACGCCATTGTCGAGGCCCTCTACGACTACGCGCCCGACATTCACGTGCGCCCCGATCACGGTCGCATGATCTGGGGCGAGACGGGCCGCCCGGGCTACCCGCTCTACGACCGCGCCCTCGGCGCCCAGTACCTCCTCGGCCTGTGGGACGCCATCGACGCCCAGCGCAAGGCCGCCGCCGGAAAGGATGCCTAATGGTACAGATCCCTGACGCACTGCCCTTCCTTAAGGCCAACCCGATCGTGCCCGTCGTCGTGATCGACGACGCCGCCGACGCCGTCGACGCCGGCCGCGCCCTCGTGGCGGGTGGCATCCACTGCGCCGAGGTGACGTTCCGGACACAGGCCGGGCCGGACGCGATCAAGGCAATGAGCGCCGTTGAGGGCATGACCGTGGGCGCGGGCACCGTGCTCAACCGCGAGCAGGCCGAGCGCGCCGCGGACATGGGCGCGAAGTTCTTCGTCTCGCCCGGGTTCAGCAGGGGCGTGGCCGAGGTGGCCGCCGAGCGCGACATCCCCTACCTGCCCGGCGTGCAGACCGCCACCGAGGTGATGATGGCGCTCGAGGTGGGCGCCACCGCCGTTAAGTTCTTCCCCGGCGGGGAGGCCGGCGGGCTGAAGATGGTCAAGGCGCTGCGCGGACCGTTTCCGAACACGGCGTTCGTGCCGTCGGGCGGCGTGAACCTTGCAAACCTCAGCGAGTGGCTGGCCGACCCCGCCATCGCCTCCGTCTCTGGATCATGGATGATCAAGCGAGACCTCATCACAAACAAGGAATTCGACACAATTACTAAGCTCTCGCAGGAGGCCTCCTCGCGAGTCAAGGAGTTGCGATCATGATTAAGCTGCGTCCCGTAGAAGAGTGTGCCTACGACATCGTCTCGCTCGGCGAGGTGATGCTCCGCCTGGACCCGGGCGAGGGCCGCATTCGTACCACCCGCTCGTTCGCGGCCTCAGAAGGCGGCGGCGAGTACAACGTGGCCCGCGGCCTGCGCCGCTGCTTCGGCAAGCGTGGGGCCATCGTCACCGCGCTCGTGCGCGATGAGGTGGGCCGCCTGCTCGAGGACTGCATCCTCACCGGCGGGCTTGACACCCAGTTCATCAAGTGGGTTCCCTCCGACGGCATCGGCCGGACCGTGCGTAACGGGCTGAACTTCACCGAGCGCGGGTATGGCGTGCGCGGCGCGGTCGGCACCTCGGATCGTGGGAATACCGCCGTGTCGCAGATGCAGCCGGGCGACGTGGACTGGGATCACCTGTTCGGCGAGCTCGGCGTGCGCTGGCTCCACACCGGTGGCATCTTCGCCGCGCTGTCCGAGTCCACAGCCGAGGTGGCCAAGGCCGCGATGAAGGCCGCGAAGAAGTACGGCACCATCGTCTCTTACGACCTCAACTACCGCCCCTCCCTGTGGAATGCCTTCGGTGGGCTCGACAAGGCGCGCGAGGTCAACCGCGAGCTGGCCAAGTACGTGGACGTGATGATCGGCAACGAGGAGGACTTCACCGCCTCCCTCGGCTTCGAGATCGAAGGCGCGAACGAGAACCTCGACAACCTTGAGGTGGAGTCCTTCCGCAAGATGATCGAGAAGGCGTCGGCCGCCTACCCGAACTTCCAGGCGATCGGCACCACGATGCGCGAAGTCAAGACAGCCACGATTAACAACTGGTCCGCCGTGGCATGGAGCCGTGAGGACGGGTTCGTCAAGGCCACCCAGCGTGACAACCTCGAGATCCTCGACCGCGTGGGTGGCGGCGACTCCTTCGCCTCCGGTCTCATCTACGGGATCATGGAGAAAGGCAACGTGCGCGAGGCCGTCGAATATGGTGCGGCCCACGGTGCGCTTGCCATGACCACCCCGGGTGACACCACGATGGCGTCGCTCGAAGAGGTGGAGCGCCTGGTGGCGGGCG
>NZ_KV793259.1:0-18164 GCF_001808405.1 Trueperella sp. HMSC08B05
GCGCGGGAAGGCTCCCGCGCGCCCGCCTCAACGACTCACCTTACATCTGGTCGTGGAACGTGCGCGACAGGACGTCGAGCTGCTGCTCGCGGGTCAGGCGCACGAAGTTCACCGCGTAGCCGGACACGCGCACGGTCAGCTGCGGGTACTTCTCCGGGTTCTCCATCGCGTCCTCGAGAGTCTCACGGTTGAGGACGTTGACGTTGGCATGGTACAGACCCTGGACGCCACCGTTCGTCTCACGCTGAGCCTTCATCGAAGCCAGGCGCTCATCGTATGTCATAGCCATGATTAATCTCCTTGTGTGTATCTCTATTAGCCCTTGTGCACCATGCCGGCATCCATGATGCCAACAAGGTTGGTGACCTGCTCGTCGCGGTCACGGCCGAGCGAGCTGGGAACAATGGTGTTGGTCAGCGAGATGCCGTCGAGGGCATCCGTGTAGTCAAGCTTGCCCACCGAAAGCATGGAGGCAAGCATGCCGTGCGTGTCAGCACCGTTTTCCGGGTTGGCACCCGGGGCGAACGGCGTGCCGGCGCGGTGGCCGGAGGGGAAGTTGCCGGTGTTCTTGCCGTAGACCACGTTGGAGGTGATCGTCAGCACCGACTGGGTGGGCACCGCGTTGCGGTACATCGGGATTGCTTTGATCTTGCTCATCACCGTGTGAACGATGGTGGCTGCGATCTCATCCGCGCGATCGTCGTCGTTACCGTAACGCGGGAAGTTACCCTCGGTGCGGTAGTCAACAATGAGACCGGTTTCGTCGCGGATCGGGTAGACCTTGGCGTACTTGATCGCGGCGAGCGAGTCGGCCACGATCGACAGACCGGCGATGCCGCAGCCCATCGTGCGCAGGATATCCGTGTCGTGGAGCGCCATCTCGAGCGCCTCGTAGGCGTACTTGTCGTGGCTCCAGTGGATGATGTTGAGGGCCTCCACGTAGGTTTCGACAACCCACGTGAGCATGTCCTCGTACTTCTCCCACACCTCGTCGAAGTCGAGCGGGCCGTCGCCCTCGATGGGCGCGTGACCTTCCACGACCTGCTTGCCGGTCATCTCGTCACGGCCTCCGTTGATCGCGTAGAGCAGCGACTTGGCCGCGTTTACGCGGGCACCGAAGAACTGCATCTGCTTGCCCACCTGCATCGGGGACACACAGCAGGCGATCGCCGCGTCGTCGCCCCAGTGGCCGCAGATCTGGCGGTCGGCCTCGTACTGGATGGACGACGTTTCGATCGAGACCTCGGCGCAGAAGCGCTTGTAGCCGTCGGGCAGGCGCTCGGACCAGAAGATCGTGATGTTCGGCTCCGGGGCCGGGCCCAGGTTCATGAGGGTCTGGAGCAGACGGAAGGAGGTCTTGGTGACGAGCGTGCGCCCGTCCAGACCGAAGCCCGCGTCAGACCAGGTGGCCCAGTACGGATCGCCCGAGAAGATCTGGTCGTAGGCCTCGGTGCGCAGGAAGCGCACGATGCGCAGCTTGATCACCAGCGAGTCAATGATCTCCTGGGCCTCGGACTCGGTGAGGATGCCGCGGGCGAAGTCGCGCTCGAAGTAGATGTCAAAGAACGCCGACACGCGACCGAACGACATCGCGGCGCCGTCCTGGGACTTGATCGCGCCGAGGTAGCCAAAGTACGTCCACTGCACGGCCTCCTTGGCCGTCTCAGCCGGGCGGGAGATGTCGAAGCCGTAGCCCTCAGCCATCTTCTTCAGCTTCTTCAGGGCCGCGATCTGCTCGGAGATCTCCTCCATGTCGCGGGCCCAATCCTGGGAGAACGGCAGGTCGGCGCGCGCGAGCTTGTCGGCCTGCTTCTCCTCGATCAGGCGGTCGACGCCGTAGAGCGCCACGCGGCGGTAGTCGCCGATGATGCGGCCGCGGCCGTAAGCGTCGGGCAGGCCGGTGATGATGTGCGAGGAGCGGGCCGCGCGGATGCGCGGGGTGTAGACGTCGAACACGCCCTGGTTGTGGGTCTTGCGGTAGCGAGTGAAGATCTCCTTGACCTCCGGGTTCGCCTCCAGGCCCGCCTCGTGGATCGCGGTTTCAACCATGCGCCAGCCGCCGAACGGCATCATGGCGCGCTTGAGCGGCACGTCGGTCTGCAGGCCGACGATCACGTCGTCGTTGTCGGAGATGTAGCCCGGGCCGAAGGCATCGATGTCAGCCGGGACATCGATGTCGACGTCGTAGACGCGCTTCTCACGCTCGACCGACAGGTACTTTTCGTCAAGCTCCTTCCACAGCTCCAACGTCTTCTCGGTCGGACCCTCGAGGAAGCTCTTGTCGCCTTCGTAGGGGGTGTAGTTCTTCTGGATGAAGTCGCGCACGTCGATAGTAGACTGCCACGCGCCTTCCGTGAATCCTTGCCACTGCTGGATTGTCGTTACCTCGTCGGTCACGTTACTCCTTAGGTCGTTCTAAGTTCGACTCCAATTCTAAGGATACTCCTCCCCTCGTGCTCTTATGGGGAGCTAACTCACAGGGGCTAAATCCGACAAATCGGGCACCGCCCCGCGCACCCTGAATGGAGTTATTCCAGCATGGGACTAAAGGACCGACCCGCGTCCGCTATCAGGCTAAACGGCCTGGTGCCCCGAGCGGATGAGCCCGTAATGATACCCGCCCGTCAGCGCCTCCCACGCCGCCTCGATCACGTCCGCGCCCACACCCACCGTGGTCCACGTGCCCGCCGCGTCGTTCATCGTCAGCAGCACGCGCGTCACGGCGCTCGTGCCGTCGGCCGAGTCAAGGATGCGCACCTTGAAGTCCGTCAGCCGCATGCCTCTCAGCTCGGCATACACGGGCGTCAGCGCCGCGCGCAACGCCTGGTCGAGCGCGTGCACCGGGCCCACGCCCTCCCCCATACGCACGATCCGCTGGCCGCCAGCGTGCAGCTTGACGCGCGCCTCGCTCACGGTTTCCGACGGCGACGCCGCCGAGCGCACGTCCGCTGCCCACTGCTCCACCTCGAAGTAGCTCACCAGCTCCCCGAGCACCTCGCGCACGAGCAACTCAAAGGAGGCGTCCGCCGCGTCGTAGGTGTAGCCCATCGCCTCGGCGGCCTTGACCCGCTCCGTGATGAGGCGCAACTCCTCCTTGCGGCCCGCCAGGTCCACCCCGAACTCGCGGCATTTGAGCTCCACGGACGACCGGCCAGCCATGTCCGAGACCAACATCCGCATGTCATTACCCACCGCCGCCGGGTCAGTGTGCTGGTAGAGGTTGGGATCCACCCGGATCGCCGAGGCGTGCAGGCCGGCCTTGTGCGCGAAGGAGGAGCGCCCCACGTAGGGCTGGCGCAGCTGCGGGGCCATGTTCGTCAACTCCGCGATCGCGTGGGAGACGGAGGTGAAGTCGGCCAGCTGGGCCTCCGTCACCGCCTCCAGATCAGTCTTCAGCGCCAGGTTCGCCGCCACCGTCAAAAGGTTCGCGTTCCCCGTGCGTTCGCCATATCCGTTGATGGTGCCCTGCACCTGCCGGCATCCGGCTTCCACCGCCGCGATCGAGTTCGCCACGGCGCATCCGGCGTCGTCGTGCGTGTGAATGCCCAGCCTGGGCACGACTCCGCCCGCCTCGAGCCGTGCCGTGAGCTCACGGACCGTCGCGGAGACCCGGCTGGGCAGCGAGCCACCGTTGGTGTCGCACAGGATGGCCCAGCTGGCCCCTGCCGCGAGCGCCTCGGCGACGACGGCGGTGGCGTAGTCGGAGTCGGCGGAAAAGCCGTCGAAGAAGTGTTCCATGTCCACCATGACCTCGCGCCCGCACGAGCGCAGGTAGGTGACCGTGTCGCGGACCATGCGCAGGTTTTCCTCGGCGGTGGTACGTAGCGCGCCGAGCACGTGGCGGATGTCGGACTTGGCGACCAGGCAGATGACCGGCGCACCCGAGTCCACGAGCGCCGCCACTTGCGGGTCCTCCGCGGCGGCCACCTCGGCCTTGGCGGTGGCGCCAAATGCGGTGAGCGTGGCGGACCTCAGCGGGTTACGCGCCTTGAGCGCCTCGAAGAACTCCGTGTCACGCGGGATCGCGCCCGGCCAGCCACCCTCGATGTAGTCCGCGCCCATCGCCTCGATGTGCGGGAGCATCGCGATTTTGTCCGCCACGGACAGGCTGATGCCCTCCATCTGGGCGCCGTCACGCAAGGTCGTGTCGTAGATGAAGACCTTCATTGGCTAGGCGTCAGCGATCTTGTACAGCCAGCCGAAGCGGTCCTCGCGGTGGCCGAGCTGGATGGCGGTCAGTTCGTCGTAGATCGCGGCGGTCTTCTCCCCCACCGGCACCTCCACGTCGAAGTCCCCGGAGGCCAAGCGCCCGATCGGGGTGACAACGGCGGCCGTGCCGCACGCGAACATCTCCGCCACATCGCCCGACTGAATGCCGTCCACCACCGACGCCAGCGAGATGGTCTCCTCGCTCACGGCCGCGCCCTCGGACTCGAGGAACTGCAGGATCGAGGAGCGTGTGCCGCCGGGCAGGATGTTGCCCGTCAGCTTCGGGGTCTTGACCGAGCCGTCAGCCATGACCACGAACACGTTCATGCCGCCCAGCTCGTCGATGTTGGTGTTGGTGGCCGCGTCCATGAAGAGCACCTCGTCGAAGCCGGCGTCGTGCGCCGTGACCTTGGGAAGGAGCGAGGCGGCGTAGTTCCCGCCGGTCTTGACGTCGCCCATGCCGCCGGGGCCGGCGCGGTGGTAGTCGCGGTCCACGAAGACATTAATCGGCTTGAGCCCATTCGGGAAGTAGGCGCCCGACGGCGAGGCAATCACCAAGTACTCGTACCGCGTGGCGGCCCGCACACCCAGGAAGGCCTCGGAAGCGAAGACGAAGGGGCGCAGGTATAGCGAGCTACCCGGCGCGGAGGGCACCCAGCGCGCGTCCGCACGCACGAGGTCCACGATCGAGCCCATAAAATCAGCCAACGGGATCTCCGGGATCGCGAGCCGCCTGCACGACATGTTGATGCGCGCCGCGTTGTAGGTGGGGCGGAAGGTCCAGATCGAGCCGTCATCGTGACGGTAGGCCTTCATTCCTTCGAAGGCCTCCTGGCCATAGTGGAGGATCGCGCCGGCCGGGTCCAGGCTGAGCGGGCCGTAGGGAGCAATTTCCTTGTTGTGCCAGCCGTTCTCCGCGGTCCAGGTGGCGTGGGCCATGTAGTCAGAAAAGTCGGTGCCGAAGCCCAAGTTGGCCATGATCCGGCCGTACTCGGCCTCCGACTTCAGGACCTTGTTCGGCTGGAGCGCGAACGTGCCGGCAAAGCTATCGGCGCTTTGAACCGGCTGGGCCGACAGTTTCTCGAGTTCCGTGTGCTGACGCATGAGAGTCCTTCCTTCTCCCCAATTCTACCGCTCGAGCAGGGCCACGATCGCATCGCCAATCTGGGCGGTGGTGCGGACCAGGGGCCGGCCTGAGGCCGCCGCCTCGGCGCGAGTTGCCATGTCAGCGTCGACGGCAGCGCGCACCCTCTCCCCCAGCTCCGGATAGCCCAGGAAGTCCAGCATGAGCGCCACCGAGGAGATCGTGGCAATCGGGTCCGCGATGCCCTTGCCCGCGATGTCCGGGGCCGAACCGTGGACGGGTTCGAACATCGAGGGGAACGTGCGGTTCGGGTTGATGTTTCCCGACGCCGCCAGCCCGATTCCGCCCGTGACCGCGCCAGCTTCGTCCGTGAGGATGTCACCGAAAAGGTTGTCGGTGACGATCACGTCGAAGCGGCCCGGGTCCGTGACCAGGAAGATCGTGGCGGCGTCCACGTGCAGATAGTCGGTGGTGACGTCCGGGTACTCGGCGCCGACCTCCTCCACCGTGCGGCGCCACAGGTGGCCGGCGTGAACGAGGACGTTGTGCTTGTGGACGAGCGTAAGCTTCTTGCGGCGCGCACGCGCCTGCTCGAATGCGAAGCGCACCACGCGCTCCGCCCCGAAGCGGGTGTTGATCGAGACCTCCGTGGCGATCTCCTGGTCCGTGCCCTCGCGCAGGTTACCACCATTGCCGGCATACAGCCCCTCGGTGCCCTCGCGGACCACGACGAAGTCGATGTCGCCGGGGTTGGCTAGGGGCGTGGGCACGCCCGGGTAGTACTTGGAAGGGCGCAGGTTGACGTACTGGTCCAGGTCAAAGCGCAGCTTGAGCAGCAGGCCGCGCTCGAGCACGCCCGACGGCATCGACGGATCGCCCACCGCGCCCAACAGGATCGCGTCCTTGCCCTTGATCTCCTCGAGCTCGGCGTCCGTGAGGACCTCGCCCGTGCGGTGGTAGCGGCCCGCGCCGAGGTCATAGTGGGTGAGGGCAAAATCAACATCACCAGCCACGGCGGAAAGCACCTTCAGGCCCTCGGCCACAACTTCGGGGCCAATGCCATCACCAGGGATAACTGCAAGTTCAATAGCCATGGGGCAAGTCTAGGCAATGTCCGCGCCTCGGGATTGGCGGACCACGATCCGGACGTTGGGCTGGGGCTGGCCGGTGGGGCGGCCGATTATCCTGCGACTCGGGGCCTAGCCGACAGAACTCGTGAAAATACCGGCTACCGATGCTATATCGACCTGGCGGACCCCAGATTCACGACTTCTGACGGAACTGCCGGGTGCAACCTGCCGCCGACCGTGACAGGTGTGGCAAACGAGATAATTGTGCAGGATGCGCACACCCGGAAGCAGGCCCAGCACGCCGGCAGACCCGGTACGCGAGAAGGAATCCCATCACACAAAGAAGTTATCCCATCACGGAAACAGGCGCGGCACCAATTCGCTGAAAACTGGTGCCGCGCCTGTTGAGGAACGGTTGAAGATTCGCGGGCGGCCGCGAACAGGGCGACGGCGTCGTTAATCGTAGACTTCACCCATATAGACCGGATTAATAAGGTTTTCCACCGATAACGCGCGGTCGAGCTCCTCCTCCGACAGCAGCCCCGCCTCCAGCACGAGCTCCCGAATCCCCCGCCCGGTCTGGGCGGCCTCACGGCCGATGGCATCGCCGTGTTTGTGGCCAATAAGCTCGTTCAGATACGTAATAATGCCGATGGAATTCATCACATAGGCCTTGCAGATTTCCTCATTGACCGTGATCCCGTCAATGCACCGCACGCGCAACGTGGCGAGCGCGTTCGTCAAAAGCTCGATGTCCTCGAACAGGCACTGCCCGATCACCGGCTCCATCACATTCAGCTGCAACTGGCCCGCCTCGGAGGCCATCGTCACCGTCAAATCGTTGCCGATCACCTTGAAGCACACCTGGTTCACCACCTCCGGGATCACCGGGTTCACCTTCGCCGGCATGATCGACGAACCGGCCTGCATCTGCGGCAAATTGATCTCATTCAAACCCGCGCGCGGGCCCGACGACAGCAGGCGCAGGTCATTACAAATCATCGACACCTTCGTAGCAATTCGCTTAAACGCGCTAGACATCGCCACGTAAGCGCCCGTGTCCGAGGTGGCCTCAATGAGGTTCGGCGCCGACTGCACCGCCAGCCCCGTCACCTCCGCCAGGCGCGCCACCACGGCCTCCTGGAACCCATCCGGGGTGTTGAGCTTCGTACCAATCGCGGTGGCGCCCAAGTTCACCTCGAGCAGCAGCTCCATCTGCCGGCGCACATTCCGCGCCTCCTCCTCCATCAGCACCGAGTAGGCTGCGAACTCCTGCCCTACCGTCATCGGCACGGCATCCTGCAGCTGCGTGCGGCCCATCTTCAACACGTGCATGTTCGCCTGCGCGATCCGATCAAACGACGTGCGCAGCGCATCCAGCTCCCCAATAAAAGCCTCGCACATCTTGTACAGTGCCACGCGGAACCCCGTCGGGTAGGCGTCATTCGTGGACTGGGACTTGTTTACGTGATCATTGGGATGAACGACGTCGTAATCGCCCTTTTCCTTACCCAGCAGCTCAAGAGCGAGGTTGGCCACCACCTCGTTCGTATTCATGTTCACCGACGTGCCTGCCCCGCCCTGGAACGCGTCCACCGGGAACTGGTCCATGCACCGACCCTCATTCAAGATGAGGTCACAGGCTGCCACAATCGCTTTCGCCAGATCCTCCGGCAACACCCGCTTGTCCCGATTCGCGAGCGCCTCCGCCTTCTTCACCATCACCATCGCCCGGATGAATTCCGGGGTGTCGTTGATCGTGCGGCCCGAGATCGGGAAATTCTCCTTCGCGCGCAGGGTATGCACGCCGTAGTAGACATCGTTCGGGATCTGACGCGGCCCAAGCAGGTCTTCTTCGATGCGGAAAGCGGACACGTAATGCTCCTCGAGTGTTCGGCACTGAACTTCACATTCATCGTAGCCGCTGGCTCCGACACTTACCCGGCAAAAGGCGAAATATCCAAAAACAGGTGCAAAAGTGGGGGCGACCCGCGGCCGCCCCCACCCCCGGTTTCCCTTAGCGGGCCGCCGAGCCGTCCGTGTAGTCGGCGTCGATTGTGCCCCAGGCAAACATCTTGCGCAGCTCCACGCCCACCTTCTCAATCGGGTGGCCCTCGCCCTTGGCGCGTAGCTCCTTGAACTCGGCCGCGCCGTTGTCCTGATCCGCGATGAAGCGCTCCGCGAAGGTGCCGTCCTGAATGTCGGCCAGGACCTCCTTCATGTTCTCCTTGACCTGCGGGGTGATGACGCGCGGGCCAGAGACGTAGTCGCCGTACTCGGCCGTGTCCGAAATCGACCAGCGCTGCTTGGTCAGGCCTCCCTCATTAATGAGGTCAACGATGAGCTTCATCTCGTGCAGCACCTCAAAGTAGGCGATCTCCGGCTGGTAGCCCGCCTCCGTCAGCACCTCAAAACCGTACTGGATGAGCTGGGACACGCCGCCACACAGCACCGCCTGCTCGCCGAACAGGTCCGTCTCGGTTTCCTCAGTGAACGTGGTCTTGATGACGCCAGCGCGCGTGCCGCCGATCGCCTTCGCGTACGACAGCGCCAGATCCCACGCCTGGCCCGACGCGTCCTGCTCCACTGCCACGATATCCGGCACGCCACGCCCGTCCTCGAACTGGCGACGAACCGTGTGACCCGGGCCCTTCGGGGCCACCATGCAAATGTCGTGGCCGGCGTCGGGCTTAATGTAGCCGAAGCGGATGTTGAAGCCGTGGGCGAAGAACAGTGCCGCGTCGTCCAACAGATGCGGGGCGATCTGCTCGGCATACACCTTGCGCTGGTGCTGGTCCGGGGTGAGGATCATGACGACGTCGGCCTGCGCCACCGCCTCCTCAATCGTGGCTACCTTCAGCCCCTGGTCCTCGGCCTTCGCGATCGAGGTCGAACCCGGACGAAGGCCAACGACGACGTCGACCCCCGAGTCGCGCAAGTTCAGCGCGTGAGCATGACCCTGCGAACCGTAACCAATGACGGCCACCTTCTTAGACTGGATGAGGGACAGATCCGCATCGTCGTCGTAAAAAATCTCTGCCATGTCTACTCCTTCGATTTATGCTCCGCGCAACTGCTTGCGCTCGGCCTTGACAACTTCGGTCATGGAACGTGACCCGCGTGAAATCGCGACGGATCCCGACTGGACGATCTCCTTCACACCATACGGCTCCAGGGCGGACAGGAGGGCGTTAATCTTGTCATCTGAGCCGGTGGCCTCGATCGTGACCGCGTCCGGGACAACGTCGACAATCTTCGCCCGGAACAGCTCAACCACCTGGATGACGTTCGTGCGCGACGAATCGTCGGCGCGGACCTTGATGAGGACCAGCTTGCGCTGAACCGACAGGTCGCGCTCCAGCTCGGAGATCTTGATGACGTTGATGAGCTTGTTCAGCTGCTTCGTGATCTGGTCGAAAGACACCTCGGAGGTGTCGACCACCAGGGTGATACGCGACAGCTCCGGGTCCTCCGTGGGCCCCACCGCGAGTGAGTGAATGTTGAACGCGCGGCGGGCAAAGAGGCCAGAGACGCGAGCAAGCACGCCCGGCTTGTTCTCCACCAGAACGGACAGGGTGCGGCGGTGGCTGATCATGCTTGTTCCTCCTCATGCTTGGGTCGCATATCGCGCGCGTACAGGATGTCATCGTTGGAGACGCCCGAGGGCACCATCGGCCACACCATCGAATCCGGGGAGACCACGAACTCCACGACGACCGGACGGTCATTAATGCTCATCGCCTCGGTGATCGCTGCGTCTACGTCCTCCGGGCGCTCCACACGGATCCCGTGGCAATCGTAGGCGTCGGCCATCTTGACGAAGTCCGGGATGCGACGCGTGCCGTGGCCCGTGTTGAGGTCCGTGTGGGAGAAACGCCCGTCGTAGAACAGGTTCTGCCACTGGCGCACCATGCCCAGCGACGAGTTATTGATGAGGGCGACCTTAATCGGGATGTCGTTGAGGCGGCAGGTGGCGAGCTCCTGGTTGGTCATCTGGAACGAGCCATCGCCGTCGATACACCACACCGTCTTGTCCGGGTTGCCCACCTTCGCGCCCATCGCGGCCGGCACGCCGTAGCCCATCGTGCCCGCGCCACACGAGGTGACGAGCTGGCCCGGGAACTGGAGCGGGATGAACTGCTGGGCCCACATCTGATGCTGGCCCACTCCCGTGGAGAAGATCGAGTCTCCCGCGAGCGCACCCAGGCGCGACAGGACATACTGCGGGCTCATCAGCCCGTCCTCCGGCTCCTCGTAGCCCACCGGGTAGGTCTCGCTCATGCGGTCGAGGAACGCCCACCATGCCGCCAGGTCCGGGGTGCCGTACTGCTCGAAGGCGTCCGGGATCTCGTCGATCAGTGCCTCGATCGTGAGACGCAGGTCGCCCTGCAGCGCGACGTCGACCGCCCGGTTCTTGCCGAACTCCGCCGGGTCGATGTCCGCGTGGATGACCTTCGCCTCCGGCGCGAACTCGTCCAGCTTGCCCGTGACCCGGTCATCGAAGCGGGCGCCGAGCGTGATGAGCAGGTCCGACTTTTGCAGGGCGACGACGGCCGGGACCGCCCCGTGCATGCCCGGCATGCCCAGGTGGTGGCGATCCGAATCGGGGAAGGCGCCGCGAGCGTTGAGGGTGGTGACCACCGGGATGCCTGTCATCTCCACTAGCTGGGCCAGCTCCTCATGAGCGCGGGAGCGGATCGCGCCGCCGCCCACATAGAATACCGGCTTGGAGGCGGCCGCGATCATGCGCGCCGCCTCACGCACCTGGCGCAGGCTCGGCCTGGTCTGCGGACTGTAGCCGGGCAGCTCCATCTTCGGCGGCCACACGAACTCGCACTCCTCGTTCTGCGCCGACTTCGTGACGTCCACCAGCACCGGGCCCGGGCGGCCCGAGCGGGCCAGGTGGTAGGCCTCCGCGATGCGGGCCGGGATCTCGTTCGCATCCGTGATAAGGAAAGAGTGCTTGGCCAGCGGGTAGGTGGCCCCGATGATGTCCGCCTCCTGGAAGGCGTCCGTGCCGATCAGGCTAGCGCCCACCTGGCCCGTGATTGCCACCAGCGGCACCGAGTCAAGGTTCGCATCCAGCAGCGCTGTCACCAGGTTCGAGGCGCCTGGGCCCGAGGTGGCCATGCACACCCCGACCTCGCCCGTGGACACCGCCAGGCCCTCCGCCGCGTGCCCCGCGCCCTGCTCGTGGCGGACCAAGATGTGGCGAATGGACGACTCAAAGATCGCGTCATACAGAGGCAACGCGGCACCACCTGGCAGACCAAAAATGGTCTTGACGCCCAGCTCCTCAAGCGAGCGAATAACCGCTCGCGCACCCGTGGTTTTCTCACGGATAGTCGTCGGCTCTTCCTTAGCCTTCGGTGGCGTTGGCCCTAGTGCCATGGTTCCTCCTTGAAATTTCAGTGCCGGTCATTCACGCATGAAAAAACCCCCCGAGTTTCGAGGGGCGCACCGCAGGACAGCGTTACCTGCAGGTGCGCTGAACTACTACGAGAATAATCGACATATGCCGATCGTAGACTGCCGCCAAAGAGCCGGCCAAATCTTTCCCGAAAGATCTCACATGCTGGATCATGGTCTTCGCTGCCGGCCTGCTGGCGGGATGACGGGGGCTCGTTCCGTGAGGCCGCAGGCTGGACGCCGGGAAGCCGAAGGGCCCGGAACCGCGCGGTTCCGGGCCCCTCATCGGCCGGTATCAGATGGCGCGACGGCGTCGTGCAGTCAAGCCGCGCCGCTCCGGCGTCGTGCCAATGCTGCCCGAACGCCAAACCGAGCCGCCGGGCGGGATCGCTACGGCATCGAGCCGAGGATGGTCGCCACCAGGATCTTGCCGATCATCGCAATCGGGTAAACCAAGGCATATCCGAGCGCGACGCGCGGATCGGAGTTCGTTCGCCCATTGGCGAAAGCGAGGACCGCCGGCTGTGTCTGCGCTCCGCCGAGCAGGCCGGACAGCTGCGTGCCGCCCATCTTGAACACGTAGCGCATCGTAAGGTACAAGCTGATGGCCAAGGTCGAGGTGAAGAGAACACCGAGCAGAAGGATCTGGATCCACGTACCGGATTCGAAGGCCAGAGCGATCTGGCCACCCGCAGTGGTTCCCGCCTGCGCGAGGAAGATCAGCAGGCCCAACTCAGACAGGACAGCACACGTCGTATTCGGCAGCGCCGTAATCTGCTTACCGATACGGCCGACGCGGCCAAAGACCAAGCCGACCAGCAGCGTACCCGCCGCCGCACCGATGGCGAACGTGCTGCCACCCGGCAACGGGAAACGGATGACACCGAACGCTATGCCGAGCGCCATCCCAAGCCCCAGAGCCACCGGGTTCAGATCCGAAAAACCGCGCGCCGAATCGCCAAAGAACTTGGAGATAAGCTTCATGTTCGACGTCGGGCCAATCACGCGCACGCGATCACCCATTTCAATCATGAATTCGGGAACGGCAAGCATGTCAGAATCCCCGCGGCGAACACGCGAAACCGTGGCGCCGAACTTGTTAAACAGGATCTCGTCAAGCTCCGCGATCGTCTTGCCCGCGATCTTCGGCTCAGACACCGTGATGCGCCGGAAATCGAGATAACGCCGGTCCGCACGCAACGAATGCGACGACTGGTGACCCACCATCGTCTTCAGCTCTTCCAGCTCATGCACGGGCCCAACGACCGTCAGCAGGTCACCCTTCTCCAGGACGTCATGCTTCGTGGGGATCCAGATCGGCCCCTCCTCACCGCGCCGCATACGCGAGATTTCCGGCGGGTTCTTAAACAGGCCAAGGATCGCCCCCACACGGGGGTTGTCGTCACGGTCCACGCGCAGATTCATGTGCGTGATCGGCGTCGGTTTATCGGTATCCGCTGCGGAATTACGCAACGCGATCGCAGCAGCAATCATCATTCCGATCACGCCGAACAGGTAAGAAATCGAGTAACCGACAGTCGCCTGCGCCTCAAATCCCGACGCCTCCGCGGCAGCCGCCAACGCCGGAGTGTTCGTCAACGCACCCGCGAACGTTCCTGCAACCAGCGCGGTGTCCATCCCGAGCACAAAGCGCCCAACAACGTATCCAACCCCGCCCGTCAGGAAGTAAATGACAACGAGCGCGGCCATCGGCCCGAGCGCCCTCCGGACGTTTTCAAAGAACGACGGGCCAGAGTTATTGCCGATCGCAAAGGTGAACAGGGCCAACCCGAGATGGCCAATCTTCGCGCTAATCGCAATGTCGATTCCGTGAGACTTCGCAAAAGCAGAAAACGCAATCGCCGCAAACAGCACCGCCGCCGCACCAAGGGACACTCCCTTCACCTTGATGTGGCCAAAAATCATGCCTATGCCGATAAGCAAGAACGCAAGCAACACTGGTTCTTCAGCGAAGAACTCCAGAAACCCCGTCATCCTCTACCTTTCCTAAGAACGAGACCTTCATCCATTATCCCCGGAAAGCCGCGTTATTCCCACCGAAAGCAGCAAGACAGAATACGTTCAGACCCGGGCGCTAGTTTGCACGATCCTCCAGATAGCTATCGGCCAGCTTGGTCGTGTCACGATCGTGCAACCAGCCTCGATCCGTGACCGCACGGGAGAACGCCAAGCCGAATCCGATCGCCATGATCACGAAGAAGACCTCCGCGATCGTCGTCAACGCAATCGACAAGTTGCCCTCGTTGATCGCCACCAACGCGCGGTAGAACGGCACGCCCGGAATCATGATCACCACAGACGGTACGGAGAGAGAAACACGGGAATGGGTGGTCCGCCATGCCACGAACGTCGCACACAAACCAGCAACGAAGGCCGCCAATCCCACCGCGATCTGCCACGGAATGCCCGAATAGTTCTGGAGGATCAGGCGGGTCGGGTTGGTCAGCGCGGCCACGCCAGCTGCCAGAAGCGCCACCTTCCACGCGGCATTAAAAAGGATGGCAAAGCCACCCGCCGCAACGAAGGAACACAGGATCTGCAAGGACAGGTTCAGCGCGAACGGCAACGCCATGGGAGCGGCACCCACCACGTCCCAATTCGTGGCGTGGGTCACGGCCCATAAAGGCAACCCCGCCGATCCAAGTACCATCACACAATAGGAGAACCGTGCCAACGCGGACTGAAAATCGGAACGCACGAAGTCAAGCATCGCGGTGGTTAACGGGAATCCCGGAATGAGGAACAAGATCGCCGAGATCAGACCCGCCTGGTGGCTCAGCTGCAGGACGTGGCCAAAGGAGGCCAACATGGACAAGATCCCCATGTACACCAGCGGGGAGACCATGCCACACACGACCCAAATGAAGAAGTGGGCATAATTGCGCTTAAGCATCAGCTTACGGACAAGCTGGCCAATGCCGGCCGCGAAAAACACCGTGGTACATTCGACGACGCGCCCACCATTGAGGAAGCAGAATGCTGCACACGCGAACGCCGCCGCGAACACGGTGGTCCACATCCCCCAGTGCCGATCCTGCTTGACCGTCTGCTCCAAGAGCGAGCGCAGGTGGGACACGCTACGTACCTTAAGGTCCTGGGTGCCGATCTCGGACAAGACATCAAGGCGTCGAGAGTTCACTCCCACGTGACGCTGCTCAGTAAAGTCCGTCTGTGAGCGCCCGTTCTCCCACGCGGTTACGGTGATATCCGTCATTGTGACGGACGCTTCAAGCCTGCTAATTCCGAGCTGATGGGCAGCGCGCGCCATCGAGTACTTCACACGATACGCACCCGCGCCAGAAGCCAGCAGTAGTCTGCCGTATGCGAGAATCGCCCGCGCCTTTTCCTCAAGAGTGTCAGGGTATTTCTCGTCTCCCATAACCAATCCATTCAGATCGTTAACAAACCCGCCGATACTATACCCATCGCAAGCGCGAGCAATGATCGACGCAAGTCCTACGTCTCGCTTTCACACCTGGCGGACCACTGCCCACCAACACGTCCAGGCCTAGATTTGGCGGACCGCGCCCGAGGACGCCGACGTCGCCATCGCCGCATACGCGCGCAGGGCCTTGGAGACCGTGCGGTCGCGGTTCGGCGCCCAGGGCGCCTCGCCCTTCTCCGCCCGACGCCGCGCCAGCTCTTCGTCCGACACGTCCAGCTTGAGCAGACGCGTAGGGACGTCAATCACGATCCGGTCCCCCTCCTCGATGAGCCCGATCATGCCGCCCGAGGCCGCCTCCGGCGAAATGTGCCCGATCGACAGGCCCGACGTTCCACCCGAGAACCGCCCGTCCGTAATCAGCGCACACGTCTTCCCCAGGCCCAGGCCCTTAAGGAACGACGTGGGGTACAGCATCTCCTGCATTCCCGGCCCGCCCTTGGGGCCCTCGTACCGGATCACGACGACGTCGCCCGGGACCACCTGCTTCGACAAAATCAGCTCGATCGCTGCCTCCTGCGATTCGACCACGCGGGCCGGCCCCTCGAAGTGGAAAAGCGATTCGTCAATGCCGGCCGTCTTGATGACTGCCCCGTCCTTCGCCAGGTTGCCGAACAGGACGCACAGGCCGCCGTCGGCAGTGTAGGCGTGGCCAAGGTCGCGGATGCAGCCGACCGCCGCGTCGTCGTCAATCGACTCATAGCGCCGATCCTGCGAGAACGCCTGCGTGGTGCGGATCCCGCCCGGGGCCACCGTGAACAGGTCCTTCGCAGCCGCCGAGGCGCTGCCGCCGCGGACGTCCCACTCCCCCAGCCAGTCCTCGAGCGAGGGGGCGTGGATGGCGTGAACGCTGCGGTCGAGCAGGCCGCCCCGGTCGAGTTCGCCGAGGATCGCGGGGATGCCGCCCGCCCGGTGGAAATCCTCCATGTGGTAGCGCGTGGAATTCGGGGCCACCTTCGCCAGGCAGGGCGTGCGGCGAGAGAGCGCGTCGATGTCCGCGATCGAGAAGTCCACCTCGCCCTCATGGGCCGCGGCCAGGATGTGCAGCACCGTGTTCGTGGACCCGCCCATCGCGATGTCCATCGTCATCGCGTTGCGGAACGCGCCCGGGGTGGCGATCGAGCGCGGGAGGACCGACTCGTCGCCGTCGTCGTAATAGCGGTGGCACAGCTCCACGATCAGCTCACCCGCCCGCTCAAACAGGTCCCGGCGCCGCGCAGCCGTGGCCAGCGTGGACCCATTACCCGGCAGCGACAGGCCAAGCGCCTCCGTGAGGCAGTTCATCGAATTCGCCGTGAACATCCCCGAGCACGATCCACACGTGGGGCACGCGTTCTCTTCAATCGCGAGCAGCTGGGCGTCACTCACCGCATCATTCACCGACTGCGCCATCGCGTCAATGAGGTCAATGTTGTGATCCGCCACGCCCTGCACCGGCTTGCCCGACTCCATCGGCCCTCCCGAGACGAACACCACCGGGATGTTAAGCCGCATCGCGGCCATCAGCATGCCCGGCGTGATCTTGTCACAGTTCGAGATGCACACCAGCGCGTCCGCGCAGTGGGCGTTGACCATGTACTCCACCGAGTCCGCGATAATCTCCCGGCTCGGCAGAGAGTAGAGCATCCCATCGTGCCCCATCGCGATACCGTCATCCACCGCGATCGTGTTGAACTCCTTGCCCACGCCGCCTGCAGCCTCAATAGTCTTGATAACCAGCTGGCCCATGTCTTTGAGGTGCACGTGGCCCGGGACGAACTGAGTGAATGAGTTGGCCACCGCGATGATCGGCTTACCGAAATCCTCTGCCCCCATACCGGTTGCCCGCCAAAGCGCGCGAGCACCCGCCATGTTGCGTCCCGTGGTTGACGTCGCTGAACGAAGCTGTGGCACGATCTCCTCTTTTCTCTCTACTAAGCGCTATCGTAGCGGCCCGCTCCGACAAAACGTGTGGCGGTCCATACCTGCAACTGGTACGGCACCCCCACCACGGCGTCGTCACGCCAGCTCAAGTGCTCGAACATGTACCACTCGAGGTTGGCGCGCATCCGTGCCCGACCCTCAGGCGAAGCCTGTAACCACGACGACCGCGTCGTCCCCAGCCGCGCAATCTGCTCCGGGAGCAGCGGGTCGAGCCAGGTGTTGGCGTGCAACTCTGGCTCCGTGAACGGACGCTCCATGTGGCCGTGATGGCCGGGGATGCGCAGGTCCGGGACGCGATCGATCCGGTGCACGTCCCCCGAGCGCATGATCCGCGCCAGTCTGTGCACCCAAGCCTGACGCACGTCAAACTGGTTGTAGAGGATGAGCACGCGCCCGCCGGGCTTGACCACGCGCGCGGACTCACGTGCCGCCGCCCGCTCGTCAAGCCAGTGCCAGCATTGCCCGAAAGCAAGCACGTCCACGGAGGCATCTGCGAACGGGAGGTGTTCGGCCGTTGCGTCGAGTAGCCGCTCGGTCGGGAAGTTAGGCAGGGCCCGCGTGAAACCGACACGCATATCCCCCGACGGCTCAACCGCCCACACCTCCCCCGCCAGGCTCGCGAGCGTCGCGGTCAGCTTCCCCGTCCCGGCTCCCACATCAACGACGACGTCGGAGTCGAACACCAGCCCTTCCAGCGCGGAGGTGGGGTAGCCGGGCCGAACGTCCACGTACGTGGAGACGGAGCTACCTGCACGCGCGAACGGGTTATACGAATCGGGCGCTTGCGGCATGCCAATTCTCCTCTTCCTAACTCGTCCGTTACGTACGTACTTGTGCGTTGGTTGTGCGGTGTGTGGTCGTGGTGCTGCGCAGGGATAAAGCCTGACCACCCGAAGCTACGGCCATGATCACACACCGCCATAAGCCGTGACTGGGTATAGTAGTGAGCCCCGACCACACAGGGCCGGGGCTCACGATCAAGTTTGGTGACGGCGGTGTCCTACTC
>NZ_KV793260.1:0-20042 GCF_001808405.1 Trueperella sp. HMSC08B05
CCAGCCCCCGAGGGGCTGGCCCACGCTGGTCAACTCTTAGTTAGTCTTGATCTGGTCGACCGCGGCCATGACCTGCTCGCGCAGGGCGTCCGAGATCGGGGCGTTACCGCCGTTAGCCTTCGCCGCGACGTCCTGACCTTCCTTCGAGGCCATGTAGGTGAAGTACTCCTTGACGATGTTCGCGGTGTCCGCGTTGTCGTACTGGGTGCAGGCCACCAGGTAGGAGACCAGGACCACCGGGTAGGCGCCCGCGACCGTGCCGTCACGCTTGAGGTCAACCGTCAGGATGCGGTCGGTGGCGTTAGAAGCCGGGGCCGAATTGTCAACGATGGCGGCAGCGGCCTCGGGCGAGTAGGCGAGGAACTCACCAGCAACCTCGACGGCGACGGTCCCAAGATCACCGATCTGGGAGGCGTCGGCGTAGGTGATGGCGCCCGGGGTGGAGCTGACCAGGTTGACCACACCGGAGGTCTTCTCAGCGGACTGGGTGCCGGTGATCGGCCAGGTGTCCTCGGGCTTGAAGTCCCACTCACCGGAGGACTCCACGAGGTACTGCTGGAAGTTCTTCGACGTGCCGGAATCATCAGCGCGGTTGACCGGGATGATCGGCATGTCGGGCAGCTCGACGCCCTCGTTGAGGGAGGCGATCGCCGGGTCGTTCCACTTGGTGATCTCCTGCTTGAAGATCTTGGCGATCACGTCGGCCGACATGTTGACCGAGTCGATGCCATCAAGGTTGAAGGCGATGGCGATCGGGGAGATGTAGAGCGGCACCTCGATCGGGCTCTCGCCGCCGCAACGCTCGGTGGCAGCGGTGAGCTCTTCTTCCTTGAGGGCCGAGTCGGTGCCGGCGTAGTCAACCTTGCCAGCGATGAACTGCTCGCGGCCGGTGCCGGAACCGGTGGCGTCGTAGTTCACGATCGCGCCGGTGTTGGCGGTGAAGTTGTCGCGCCACGCCTGCTGGGCGTTTACCTGCGACGAGGCACCAGAACCGTTGATGGTGCCGGAAAGCGAGCCAGAGCCGGTCTTATCGGCGCTCGTGGAGTCGGAAGCGCTGGGGGAATCTGTCGCCCCGTTGGTCTCCGAATCGCTGCCGCCGTTCGAGCAGGCGGCGAGAACGAGCGAAAGCGAAAGGGCAAGGCCGGCGGCTGCGCGGTGACGTGCAATCTTCACAGTATTCCATCCTTTGATGTAGAACTTGAGGGAGAACTCCCTTAAGTTCAACGCTAAGAGGGACACCTTTCTGCACAGCACACGTCCGGTTAACGCGAGGTGAACTGGCTGTCAAGTATTTCACATCGCTGGGCGGATCTTTTCAAAGGCGATGACGACGGCCTTGTCCTTCTTCTTCGCAACGTGCACCACCATGATTTCCCCGGTCTTCAGCCACGGGTCCTTCCCCGGCAGCTGGCGGCGAAGGTGGTGCGGGGTCACGCCCTTGAGCACGTCCAGCACGGTGGGCAGCGTGGGCCGGTGCACGCACACCGCGGTAGCCCTTCCCTTGCCCAGCACCTGGCTCAGCACGGCGGCCATCTTCTTCGGTTTCTTCACGTGCGCGGCCTCGGTCAGCGCCTCGCGGGTCTCGAGCTCCAGACCGGTGGCCTTCGCGTACGGGGCCACGGTGTCCAGGCACCGCTTCCACGGCGACGTCACCACCCTGTCCACCCCGTACACCGACAGCAGGGGCACCAACCTCTTGGCTCTCACCACCCCGGTAGTCGTCAGCGGCCGGGTCTGCTCCGGACCGTTGTAAACCGAGCGCTTGGTCGCCCGCGCATGACGCGTGACGAGCACCGGCGTCGCGCAAAGCACGCCCGCCTCCTCCAGATCCATCAGGCGCTGAAGCATCTTGCGGTCGCCCTTGTGGGTGAGCATCTTGTGGGCGTCCTTGACGGTGACCCACCGCGCGTCGTCGATCTCCTTCTTCGACGCCGGCTGCACCTTCCCCCGCGCCGCGAGCGCCGGATGCCCCTTATCCGCCACGGTGGCCGCCCAGTAGCGCACCTCCTTGCTCTTCCCGCTACTGACCGTGTAGTGCTGCCAGCCGAGCGGGACGCCGAGCACGACGTCGTGGCCCGTCTCCTCCTTCATCTCACGGATGCAACACTCATGCAACGTCTCCTCGCCCTTGACCTTGCCCTTCGGCAACGACCAATCCTTCCACGTGGGACGGTGGACAATGAGCACTTCAAGCGTGCGGGAACGCCGGCGCCACACAACGGCGCCGGCGGCCCGAATATCAACCGACACGCGCGGCCCCTAGCGACGATCCGCCACGGTGGCGCGGGCGCGCGCCATCAACTCCTCCTGGGTGTCGGCCAGCAGGTTGCCCTCGGCATCCCGGATAGTGTGCACCCAGCCGTCGGCCGTCATACGCCAGGAGCGCACGTCGTCCGACGTCGCCCGGCGCACCATCTCGATGAGGAACTCCTTCTGGTCCGGCTCCACGATCTTGATGAGCGCCTCGATGCGGCGGTCGAGGTTGCGGTGCATGAGGTCCGCCGAACCGATCCAAACCTCCGGGTCGTCGTCGTTGCAGAAAGCGTAGACGCGCGAGTGCTCCAGGTAGCGGCCCAAGATCGAACGGACGTTGATGTTCTCCGACATGCCCGGGATCCCCGCGCGAAGGCAACAAATCCCGCGCACCTGGATGTCGATCGGTACGCCGGCCTGCGAGGCGCGGTAAAGGGCGTCGATCACGCGCTCGTCCACCAGCGAGTTCGCCTTGAAACGGATCCACGCGTTGCGGCCCGCCTGCTTGTTCGCGATCTCGCGCTCGATGCGCTCGATCAGGCCCGAGCGGATGCCCGTGGGCGCCACCAGCAAGCGGTGGAACTTCACCTTCGGCGCGTAACCCGAGAGCTGGTTGAACAGGCGGGTGGCGTCCTGGCCTACATCGCGGTCGCACGTAAACAGGCCCAGGTCCTCATACCCGCGGGCGGTCTTCGGGTTGTAGTTACCCGTGCCCACGTGCACATAGCGGCGCAGCCCGTCCGACTCCTGGCGCACGACGAGCGACAGCTTGCAGTGCGTCTTCAGGCCCACGATTCCGTAGACCACGTGCACGCCCGCCTGCTCCAGCTTGCGCGCCCACTCGATGTTGTTCTCCTCGTCGAAGCGGGCCTTGATCTCCACGACCGCCAGCACCTGCTTGCCCGAGTTCGCCGCCCGGATGAGGGCATCGACGATCGGGGAATCGCCCGACGTACGGTAGAGGGTCTGTTTGATCGCCAACACCTTCGGATCGTCCGCCGCCTGGCGGATGAAGTGCTGGACCGACGTCGAGAACGACTCGTACGGGTGATGGACCAAGATCTCGCGGCGGCGGATCGCGGCGAAGATGTCGGCGGCACGGGAGGATTCGACGTCGGAAATCCCACGGGCCGTGACGGGCACGAACTTCTTGAACTTCAGCTGCGGGCGGTCCAAGTCATGGATGACGTTGAGACCCGTGAGGTCCAGCGGGGCCGGCAAGTGCAGCACGTTCTCCTCGCGCACGCCCAGCTCGCGGGTGAGCATCTGGAGAACGCGCTTCGAGATGTCGTTTTCCACCTCCAGGCGCACGGCCGGGCCGAAGCGGCGGCGCAGGAGCTCCTTCTCCAGGGCCTTGAGGAGGTTCTCGGCGTCGTCCTCCTCCACCTCCAGGTCCTCGTTACGGGTGACGCGGAACGTGGAGTACTCCACGATCTCCATGCCCGGGAACAGCGCATCCAGGTGGACGCCGATCACTTCTTCCAGCGGGATGTAGGAGGTCTTGCCCTGCTCGTCCGCCGGAACGTCCTCCGGGCGGTACGGGCGGCCCTCCGAATCCACCGCGATGAAACGCGGCAGCAACTGCGGGACCTTGACGCGGGCGAAGAGCTCCTTGTCATTCTTCGGGTTGCGCACCAACACCGCGAGGTTCAGCGACAGGCCCGAAATGTACGGGAACGGGTGCGCCGGGTCCACCGCCAGCGGGGTGAGCACCGGGAAGATCTGCTTGCGGAAGAACTTCGACAGGCGATCCTTCTCCGTCTCACCCAGGTCCGACCAGTGCTGGATCACGATGCCGACCTCCGCCAGCTTCGGCTGGACGTCCTCCGCGAACACGCGGGCGTGGCGCTCCTGCAGCTCCTTCGTGCGGACCGTGATGCCTTCCAACACCTGGCGCGGGGTCAGGCCCGACGCCTTCGTGACCGCCATGCCCGTGGCAATACGGCGCATGAGGCCGGCCACGCGGACCATATAGAACTCATCCAGGTTCGAGGCGAAGATCGCCAGGAACCACGCGCGCTCGAGCACCGGCAGTGTCTGATCCTCCGCCTGCTCCAGCACGCGCTCATTGAACGCGAGCCAGGACAGCTCGCGGTCAAGGAAGCGGCCCTCGGGGAGCATGCCCAGCGCTGAGTTGGAAGGATCGCCGGGCTCGCCGTCGGGCTGGTTGTGGCGCGCCTCCTCGGCAGCCTCGGTCTCGCGCACCAAGCGCTCGGCCTCCTCCACCAACGCGGCCGTGGACACCGACGCGCCCAGGCGCATCTCCTGAACGCGGGCGCGCAAGTTCGCCATTTCCTGGGAGGTCAGCTCGCTCACGTCCTCATCCTCGTCGAGGAATTCTTGGATGGCGGGCTCGGGAACGTCGTCAAAATCAAGGTGGTCACTCGGGGTGGATTCCACGAGAGCGGAATCGTCAGCAAGGTGTTCGTCGCTCATATCCGAATCGTCTCAGATCTCATGTGGGAGTATCAATACCCCCGCGCAGAGCAAGCCGCGCGAGGCAGGGTGGGCCCGCGAATGCAGGTTAGCTCCGCGGATGGGGTTGGCCCCGTGGGGGGGCAGATTGGGCCGAGCGGGCGCCGGCCGGCCCGCTGGTGCGGGCGTCGTCGTGAAGTGGACGGACGGCGTCGTTGGACTGGCGGAGGCCGGCGGGCTAGTCGAGGCCGCCGCGGAGGAGGCGCTCGCCGGCAAGGCGGAAGTCGTCGGCGGTGCGAAGCATCGCGGTGTCGCGGCGGGTGACTTCGGTGGCCATCGGGTGGTCGTCCGAGGAGATCCACGTGGGCTGCACGCGGCCGAGGAAGTCCGTGAGGCGGGCGGATGCGCGCAGAACGCCGGCGAAGTCGCCGGTGAAGCTACCCTTGAACACCTCGTCCCACAGGGCGCGGACCTCACGTGGCGCCGCCACCTGTTCAGCCTTCTCGGGCTCATCATCCGCGAGCGCGAGACGAGCCGCGGCGAAGCGCTCCTCCGCCTCCTGCGGATACCGGCGAATCCACTCAGACAGCAAGAACCCACGCCAGAGCACACCCGGCAACGACTCCTCTGGCGAACTCACCCACGACTCCGCAATCGTATCCACCCCCTCGTCCGTAATGAGGGCAAGCACGCGTTCGCGCACCTCCGGATCCTCCTCATGGGTGCGCCCCAACGGCACAATCGCCTGCGCCGACGTATGGGCGAGCTCGGAGGTCGCGGCCGTGTCCGCGCCACCTTCAATCATTTCGACTTGCTCAGGCTTCAACTGGGCCGGCCTGCGTGGTGTTGACATGACTACCTCCTAGCGTTGTGCTCCCATTGTCTCGCAGATCAGGGGCGATGTGGGCAGATAGAGGAAAGTCGCCGCAGGGCGCGGCGGGAGTTTGTCGTCACCAAAAGGGATTTCTCGTCACTCAAATCGTTGATTCTGGTGACGAACAAATTCGTTTGGTGACGAGAAACCTGTAGGAGCTAGTGGTAGGCCCCGTGGGACTCGAATTTTGGCGGCGGGGTTTTGTGGGTTGGCGTGTTTTCGGGGTTTTCGTTGGCGTGGCAGGGTTTTGTGCGTGTTGTGTCGCGCCTGGTTGCGTGCAGTTTATGCACGTATGGGACGGTTCGCGTGTCAATTGACACAGCGGTTTAGGTGTCGTCGGGGAGTTTTTTTGGGGGGGGGGGGAGACAAGAGTGCCCGTCTTGCGTGCTACTATGCGTGGCGCGGCGTGCCCCGTTCGGCCTGTCCCACGAGCGTAGAGATGCTTAACCCGAGCACGCCCGCTATTGCTGCGAGTTCTCCGAGCGACGCTGGTGGCGTGTCGCCGCGCAGGATTGTTGAAACACGGTTTTGCGATAGTCCCACGTGTTCGGCAATAAGCGTATGAGTGAGGCCAGATTGTGCCACGGCGCCAGCCAAGGCTATGCGGATGGCGTCGTCGATTGGCTCTAGTGCTTTCTTTTTTCGTGCCATAAGAGCACTATAAACCCGATTCGGATAAACAGCAACCAAAATCGGTTTGACAATAACCGAAATAGGTTCTATGGTTGTCGGCATGGAGACAAACCGAAATAGGTTCACTACCTTTGATAAAGAAGTGTCAGGCCAAGTTCGCGCTGAAATGGCATATACGAACACTACGCAACGCCAAGTTGCACAGCAAATTGGTATGCATGAGACCGTGCTGGGCCGCAAGTGCCGTGGAGTGGTTCCTTTCACAGCAGGAGAACTAAGCCGCGTAGCCAGTGCGCTGGGCACGACGGCAGAGGACATTCTGGCACTGGCTGAACGCCGAGTCGCCCGCGCGGGCCATGCCGAGCGGGCTGAGGATCATGCCGCGTAAGGGCCAGCACACCCTACCCGCTGACTGTGGGGATGGCGTCGCCCGTGCCAGTGGCCGATTCCAAATCGGATTCCCTATCGAGGACAACAGTGTATCGGACTTGGACCTGGCGATTGAGGCAATGGCCGAGATCCGTGACCTCACCCGCGAGGTGGCCATTGTTTTCGATTGGCGGGATGACTGGTTCACCCGCGCGAAACACCGCGTCCTGGCCGATGTGCCGTTCCTTTCCCCGTGGCTTGGCCCGTGGCTGGAGCGGGCATGGTTCGAGCACACACCTAACGACACTTCACCATACACATTCGACAACCCTACCGAGTAGAAAGAAACACGAAAATGAGCACTAGCACCAAAGTAAAGAGGCGGACACGTCCAGGGTTCGCGCACCCTTACCCTGGCCCTGAGTACAGGGCTTACACATATGCGTTCATGGTGAAGAACGGCATCGTGAAGCGCACGGCAACGTCGCACTCGAAGGTGGTGGCATGAATGAAGGCCACAACACTTATCGGGGCGTTGGCCACTGCCGTTTGGGGCGTGGCTACTGTCCGCACGCACTTAGAGCTGCACGAGCTGGGCTACACCTTGCTGTGTGCGGGCGTGACCGCCATGTTCTTAGCGGCCACCTTGCATAGCGGCAAGGCCCGCCACCCTCACGTGGGCAGGCGGTGACGGGTAGCCGTGGACCAGTCCCCCGCTTGCGCCGAACTGGACAAGGCAGAAGCTGACGCCCTTTTCTTCCCCCGGCCCGGCGCGCAGAACGCCGTGCGAGAAGCGAAAGAGATATGCGCACGGTGCCCGGTCAAGGCTGAGTGCTTGGCGATAGCCAGACGCGCCGAGGATGGCAGAGCAACCATGAGCCGGTACGGGATCTACGGGGGCCTGACCGCAGCAGAGCGCGCCCACCTTACCCGTAAACCAAAGCGCAGGGCAATGGGTAAAAAGTGTGCCCGGTGCGGGGCGGAGTTGCGTGGCGCGCACGTCCCGGCGTCGAGCGCGCCGGGCACGAAACGATACGCCGGGCACGGACTATGCGCCGGTTGCTACACGTACCACCGACGCCACAACACATTGAACGAACAAACGAAGGAAACATGATGGAAAGTAAATATTTTGACGTTGACCCACTCGAAGACATCGAATTTCACCTCACAGAGATACTCGGCTTCATTGAAACCTTTGAAGAACAAGACCTTTCCGAGGGTGACGATGAGCTGACAGTGGATGACTTCCGCACGAATGTGGTCTGGGCACTGGACCTTATCTGTGAGGCGTGCGAGAAGTTCGGCGCGGAGGTGCTCAACACGGCGTTGACACGGGCCGAGATGGACGAAACGGACGCTGAACGAGCGTGGGAAAACGCGGTGGGGAAATGATTACCAGTGAGGAACTTGGCACCCGACTAGGGGTTAGCGCCTCATGGGTTAGGCGCAACGTGTCCCTATTCCCATCAGCGGTGAAAGTGGGCCGGGCGTGGCGTTTCTCCCCTACCGCCGCCGAGGACTACATCGACCAGCAACGGGCCGTAGCGGCCGGGATCAGTATTGAGCCCCGCACAAGACGGGCACAAACACGACACGAAAAGGAAACACGAGAGTGAAGGGGATGGGCAATGAGTTTTCACGGTGCCGGCATTTACTATGGCGTGCCGGAGCTTGATTACCACCGTGGGGTGTTTGGCCCCGATGGCGGGTCCTTATCCTCAACGGAAGCGAAGCGCCTACTTGAGACACCCGCCACGTACATATGGTTTAAGAACAACCCACAACCGCCGTCTAAGGCGTTCGACCTTGGCCATATCGTTCACAGTCTTGTGCTGGGCGTTGGCTTGGAGGTTGTGGCCTACCCGGAGCGTGTTCTTGGTAAGGGTGGGGCGGCGACCACGAAAGCGGCGCGGGAGTTCGCGGCTGAGGCACGCGAAAATGGGCAAATTCCCATCAAGGAACAAGACCTTGAAGTGCCCATCGCTATGGCGGATGCTGTCCTTGCTCACCCTATCGCGCGCGCGCTATTTGAAGCGGGCGACCCGGAGGTGTCCATTTACGCCCAAAACGCGGGGGTGTGGATGCGGGGGCGGGTGGACTGGGTACACGCACCCACCAACAACACGGGCGACGCGGTGCTAGTCGATCTGAAAACTAGTGCAACAACACCAACCCTGGACAACTTTTCGCGTATATCTGCCACTTACCACTACGGGCTACAGAGGGAATGGTACCGCCATATATGGCAAGCGAACACGGGCGATGTTGCGCCCCGTTTCCTTCACGTTGTGGTGGCTAAGACGCCACCGTATCTCGTTGCCGTTGTGGAGTTGGATGCCGAGTTTGAGCGGATCGGCAAGACACAGATGGAGCGCGCGCTCACCACGTGGCGGGCGTGTAACGACAGTGGCGAGTGGCCTGGAATTCCAGCAGAAACAGGGCTAGTTGGCCCACCCGCCTGGTATGCAAACACGGAACTTGACGAGGAGGAATAATAATGAGCGGACTTGAACCAAGGTATGACATTTCAGCGACGACGCTAGCAAAATCTGACCAGCTGAACGCGGACGATCTTATCGGCGGCCCTATCACAGCGCGCGTCGTAGATGCCTACGTAGTGGGTGGGGAGCAGCCAGTACAGATTCATCTGACGGGTTGGGATGGACGCCCCTACAAGCCGTCGAAGTCCATGCGTAAAGTCTTGGAATTCGCGTGGGGGCGGGACATGAGCGCCTACCCTGGCCGGTGGATAACGCTCTACCGTGACGCCACGGTGAAATATGGGGGGCAAGAGGTTGGCGGGATCAAGATCAGCCACCTTTCCCACATTGACGCGCCTATCAAGCTGTCCTTGACAGCGACGCGCGGGAAGAAGGCACCGCACACGGTATCGCCGCTGACACCACCAGCGACCGCACCAGAACACGTCGAGGACACCGCTACACGCGACGAGGACTCGCGCGTGCAGATCAAAGAGATCGTGTGCCGTGCCGAAGGGTGGACCGAGACGCAGTGGGAGGAATACGTGTATTGGTTCGCCGGGCGACGCGGTGCAACAACGAAGGATATGCGCCGCCTGGGCGGCGAACTGTGGGCGGAGTTTACCGGCCACCTCCTCCAACGGCCCGCCGTGGCCGCCGCCCTCAAAGAGAAGGAGAGCCAGGGATGATGAGCTACACGCACCGCTTGGCGTGGGGAGAGCGGATCGGTGCCGAGCACGCTGAACATGCCCTGAACAGTCTCGCTTACGTTCTTGGCGCTGTTGAAGGTTATGAGCAGGCCGGGCGGGAACTGTCGCAAGAGGCCCGGTGGGCGCGACGCGTTTCTTTTGGTGCTCTTGGTGCTCTCATGATGGCGCACAAAGGGCCAGACATGAAGTCTTTTTTGTGGCGGCCTGAGTACGGGCGGCGCATATGGACGAGGCGGGCGGCCTACAACACGGGCGTGCGGGGGGCGTTCGCGCTCATTGAAGAAGTGTTGGCGTCGCGCGTGTGCGGTTGTGTCGAGTGTGAGGCGAAGGTGGCGGCGGCACGCTTTGAGGCTGATGACATGGCCCGCGCCGAACAAGAGGAGGGGGACGGTCATGGCGCTGCCTAACCACCTTCCCGCGAGGTCCACTGACCCGGTGTCGTCGTGGATGGCTGCGGAGCATGAGCCGGATAAGCGCCGGGCGCGTTCCCGGTACTGGGTACGGCGCGCGCTCACCGAAGCGTACCCGGAGGGTGCGACCGACCACGAGGTCAGGCAGTGGGCGCACGAAAACGGGTGCCCGTACCCGGTCAGGTCTAACCGGCTGGCGACCGAGCGCGGTGTCATGCGTGACGAGCGCCTAATTGAGGCCGTTGACGGGGTGCGACGCCCGACCGATACGGGGCACCTTGCCCAAGTGTGGAAGTGGGTAGGGGCGTGAAACTGGGGAGCATTTTCAGCGGGTACGGGGGCCTAGACATGGGCGTAGAGGCCGTGTTCAACACGCGCGCCGTGTGGACGTGCGACGCGGGGGCCGGCCCCGCCCGTGTGCTTGCTTACCGTTACCCGCACGCCCCGAACCTTGGCGACATCACCGCCGTGGACTGGGCGAGTGTGGAGCCGGTTGACGTGATCGCGGGCGGCTCACCCTGCCAAGACCTTTCCCTTGCCGGGGCTACACCACGGCTAGGGATGGCGCCGGGGACACGGAGCGGCCTATGGGGAGCCATGTGTGACGCGATAGAGACGATCAGGCCGCGAGTGGCGGTGTGAGATGAAGATTTCGAGCTGGTGGGCTGACCGCGACCAGACGTTAGTGCGTGTGATCGCGCGCAACAAGAAACAGGTGACGTACACGGCGCTACTGCCCCGCAGGGACATTGTTCCGTTCGGGACCGCCGCCCGGTCACGCGGGCACTACTCCCACACCAACGTGCGAGTAGTCGGCGGGACGGTGCACATCGACGGGTGCCAATTGTCAGCGAACAACACTCGCATTTTGTTGGTGCAGCTGGCCAAGCTGTTGCGCAAGACGGGGCACATGTCGCGTGCGGAGGTGGACACCTACCAGGAGTTTGCTACAACAAGCGTGCTTGACCCGCCCCCGAAGCTAGACGCGGAGACGGCGGAAGAGGTCGCCAAATGGAGAGCAAGGAACAAGGTTTTTAGTCACATGGAAGGAGACGTATAGCCATGGCGTGGTTCAAGGTTGATGACCGTCTTTGGTCGCATCCAAAGTGGATGATGCTACCCATTGAGGCTAAGGCGTTGTGGGTATCGGCTGGGTCTTATTGCGCGATGCATGAGACCGATGGGGAAATATCTTGCCAAACTCTTGCCATAGTTCTGCCAAACTCTCGCCAAACTCGTGCCGCAAATGCGCTTGTGGAAGCGGGACTTTGGGAGCGAACAAAGGACGGTTATAAGTTCCATAACTGGAACGAATATCAGCCCACACGAGCCGACATTGTAGCGAAACGAGAGCGCGAAAAGGAGAGAAAACGGCGCTACCGCAAGGGTTCTAAGGGGCGTTATACTACGGCAGGGGGAACAGGGTCGGAAGATGTCCCCGAATTGTCCCGGCGGGACACCCTTGGGACAGACGCCGGGACTACCGGCGGGACTACCGGCGGGAGTCCGTCCAGCCCGACCCGACCCGACCCGACCATATATATACCCCCTATAGTCCCCCTGCCGGGGGACGGTGTTCCCGAACCCGCAACCGGGGCCGCTCTCGCCGTCGTCCACGACACCACCACCGACAGCAACGACGGGGAGGACTACCCCACGTGGGAAAAACTCCCCACCCGAGGTAAGAGCCGCCACTACCCCGCTGACTTCCTCGAATGGCACCAGGCATACCCCCACGAACGGGAAGCCCACGATAAGAAAGCCCAATACCGGGCATGGCGGGCCGCCACCCGCCGCGACACGGTTGCCAACATCCTCGACGGCACGCGCCGCTACGCGGCTGACCCGAACCGTGTCCCGACCTACACACCAGCGGCGGCCAGGTGGCTACGCAAAGACGGTTGGCGCGAAAGCGCCCTCCCCTCACGCACCACCACGCCCTACACCAGGTCGCAACAAGCCGCTGCCGCTGACTTCGCCCGACTCCAACAAGCCAAACAAGACCAACACAACCAGGACACGCTCCAGATCGGAGGAACCCCGTGAGCATCCTTGACCGGGAACTCGCCCGCGCCGCTAACGCCGGTGTCGCACCAAGCAAGCCTTGTGACGCCGCCGGCATGGCACTGATTTTGACGAACCTTGACCTCGCTAACCGCGTGAACTACAAGCCCGGCATGGCTGAACTTTGGGCTGACTCGATGGCCTTGTGGTGCGTCAAGCGCCACAGGGAGCCGTTCACGTACACCGAGCTGGCCGCCGCAGTGCTGGACATGACCACCACCACAGGGAGCGGTTTCGCTCAGCCCGCCGAGCTGTGGAACGCGGTGGGCGCGTTCCAAGCGTCCCTTGTCCGGGAAGCTCTCGCAGGGCGTCGGGAAGTGCCACTACCGGAGATTGTCGAAGGGTGGACCGGGGGTCGGGCCTTGGCCTACCAGGCGGCATGGCGCCGGGCCGTGCTCCAAGGGGCGGCGACCGATAGTGAGCGTGAGGCGAGGGCGTTAGCGGCTTGTCAGCTCACGCCAGCCCCTGACTCGCCGCGTATCAGCAAGCCGCTCACGAAGATTTCACACATGGCCGTGAAGGCCGTCTAACCGAAAGGGAAAACATGTCAAACAAGATCACGATTACGGGCAACATTGGGCGTGACCCGGAGCTGAAGTACACCGGCCAGAACGGGCTTGCGGTATGCACGATCAGCGTTGGTGCCACGCCGCGCCGTAAGAACCAGTCCGGCGAGTGGGAGGATCGGGGTGCCGCGCAGTGGTACCGGCTGACCGCGTTCGAGGACGAGGCCGAGGCGTGGGCGGAAGCGTTCAACAAGGGCGACAAGGTGACTGCGACGGGGACGCTTGTCGTGGATGAGTTCACTCGCAAGGACGGGACGGCCGGGTACGCCTTGGGGGTGGTGGGGGCAACCGTTGGGCGGGTGCCGGTCGCTCCACGCCCCCAAAATCGGCCCCAGGGTGCCGCCTACGTGGCCGGGGAGGGCGGCCAGGTGCCCCAGCATGGTCAGGCCAGTTTCGGGGCGCCACAGGGCGGCACAGCGAATGATCCGTGGGCGACAGCGCAGGGCGCCACCCCACCGTTCTAAATCGGACAAGTTGGACATGGGGTGTTTTCGCTGACGCTGACACAGCACCCACGGCCTAAACACCCCATGACCAACCTACCCCACCACCCCACGCATAAAGCATCACCACCAGCAACAACATACCGTCCGCGAAAGGCAGAAAATGGAAACCGCGACAAGCGACATCATGGGCGCCGCTCACGCGGCCCACGCGCGCGCCAATCGGCTCAAAGAAACCGCCAACAACATCAAGGCCCTCGCCTTCGACAGTGCCGTCGCATCCAGCGACCAGCTCGACGCCCTGCGCGACGCGCTCGGAAAGCACACGCTCGCAGCACACCACCAAGTAACCCAACTCTCAACCGCTGTGGTTGACCTGCTCGCCACTCTCGAAGCCCACACCGAGGGCGCTGACACCGAAGGGAGCGTGCTATAATGGCGGGCCGGAATAGGGCCAGCGCGAAAAAAGCCGGGGCCAGTTTTGAACGCCTCATTGCCGATTACCTCGCAACCCACGTCGATGACCGCATCGACCGACAAGTCAGGTTGGGCACCAAAGACGTGGGCGACATTGCCGGGCTACGACTATGGGGCAAACCCGTCGTCATCGAGTGCAAGAACGTCAACGGGCTCAACCTGCCACGGTGGGCGCGCGAAGCAGAGATAGAGCGCGGCAACGCGGACGCCCTCGCCGGGGTCATCGCCCACAAACGCCACGGCGTCGCAGTCCCCGGTCGCCAATGGGTGACCATGACTCTCGACAACTTCATCGCGCTCATCACTGGCACCCGCGATCACATCACCGCCGACGACGAATAACCACCACTAACTGAAAGGCCACCAAAGTGACCAATGAAAACGTTTACGAAAGCTTCGCGATCTCGACTGCTGAGGCTGAGCATGACATCACCATACTCAAGAACTATGTTGCCCGGTACGCCAACGCCCCGGACAATGACACGGCCACCGTCCAGGACAAGATCCGCGTCCTGGAATCCCTCGCGGGCGGCGTCACGTTCGACGCCGAACAAATCCGGCTCGACATTGCCCGCCTGGCCCGCGCCCTCCAGGGCCAAAACCAATAGAAAGGAACTGCCATGTCACACCTAGAAACGATTGGAGCTACTGCAAGGGCCGCCGGCAAGGCTCTCGACGCGCTAAAACCGGCCATCGACTTGCTTAGCAACCAGATCCGCCTCACCCGCCGGGTGATCGACGCCGCCACGGAAGAAGGGGCCACTTTCGAGGACACTCTTTACGGCCTGTTTGGTCTCAGCGTCGCGGGAGTAGCAGTGTCTCTGAAACGCGACGCCCACATTTTGAAATGCGCCACGGAATCCTTCACGGCGAGCATCGACGCCCTGGCCAGCATTATTGAGGGTGCCGAGAATGAGGGCAACGAGGACGAATGACCGTCATCGCGTTGCCGTGCGCCTACTGTGGGCAACCGATCTACCTTACGGACACCGCGTCGGTCTGGAGGTCGGATGGGAAACCCCACCGCGTGTATCACGCTGACTGCTACAAGGAAGGGAACCGCCCATGACCACTACCACGTGTCGCACGTGCCGGGGTGCCGGCATTGTGCGCAACCCGAAAACACTCAAGTGGGTAACCTGCCCCGACTGCAAAGGAAAGCACCAATCACAACACGTGACACAAATCACGCCTAATGGTGTCATGTTTTCCCGCCCGTCAAGGCCGTATAGGTGAGGGGCGCGTTAGCCCGCGCCCCTCACAGCGGGGAACTAAACACTTCCCGCCACATCGGCAGTAGATCAAAGAGACAACCACGTCTCCCCCACTCGAAAGGAATACTCATGATTAGCCTGCAAGACCAGCTCGACGAAGCTGAAAACGTGCGCCGAATGATGCTCGGCGTCCTCCTTTTCGGAGAAGAACTCATCAAGCACCTACGCTCTCAAGACGATTACAACCCGAAGAACTATCCCGAGCTGCCCGACCTGATGGACAACCTCGACATCTTGCACGAGCGGCTACGCGGCATCTCGCTTGCGATCGGGAAGATCAAGGACCGGATCGAAACCGAAGCGGAACCCGACGGCGACCAGGCCCCCGTCAGCGCGGCAGAAGATTTTGGCCCCGATGAGGTGAACCCATCACCGGCTGAGGCGGTGCGACTGCCGGATGAGAAGGCCAAGAAGCTCCTGCGCCACATCTATCTGCACTTCCCTGAACCTGCCCTTACCGGCGGGCAGATCATCAACCGCATCATGGACAACCACGCCACAGACACCGGGGTATATATCAGCGAGGAGGACGACAACGGGGACGAAGAACTCATCCCCGTGACCATCGTCGACATTCACGACGGCAAGATCGTGCTCGCCTAACCAACACGCGCACGGGGGTGGCTAACCGTCACCCCCGTGCACACCTAGCAACGAAAGGACCAGCTCATGCGGTGCCGGAAATTACGCTACCCCGACCAGGTAAGCGCCCTACTCGCCCTCGCCGTCCTCCAACGCCAAGACAAGGCCGGGCACGACGAGTGCCGCGCCTACCCGTGCCCGCACTGCCACCGATGGCACCTAACCTCCCAAGAGAAACGCTCATGAAAATAAACATCAACATCCGTATCGACACCGACACGGGCCAAGTCACCGTGGAGGACAGCCCGCAAGGGGCGGAGGCCCTAATCGAGCACGCCAACCACGACGCCACACCAAGACAACTCGGCTTCACCGCCGACCCACCACGAGAGGACTAGGAATGACCAGCAACGAACACCAGTGGCCGCGCACCTTGTTTTTCCTCGGCCGATGGATACCCAACGAGGGCGAACCCGGGGACACGAGGCTGTACTGGCGGGACAAGGACGGGTGCGTGTACGACAATTTCAACAACATTGACGACGCCGGAACCTACTACCCCCATGAGGGATACTTCGAGGGCATAGTCGACCTCCACCTTCACGGCGAGTATCTCAGCCTTAAGGACAAAATCGACCGCCGCACGGAGGAGGTCCGCGCCCTCCAAAAGGCCGGCCAGCGCCGCAACCAGAAAATCAAGCAGCTCAAGGCCGAACTCACCCGGAGCACAGAGTACCGGCACCGTGCGTACAAGCGCGGCTACGAGCGCGCGCCCAAGTCTACAAGGTGCGCGGGAAAGGTATGTGGGTAGCGGAGGTTCACTACAGGGCTAGAGGTTGCGCGTGGATGGAGTGTCCAACCCGTGAAGAAGCGCTCAATTGGGCAGCCCGTCTCATGAGAAACCTCCACGAAAGGAACTACCCTTACTAGCCACCACACCCCTACATGTAGTGTCCAGCTATCACACTGGGCACTACATGTAGGGGTATAATCGGGTACAACACCACAGGAAGGACAACGCCGCATGGTCAAAAGTAACTGGGGAACACGCACCCGACGCCACGACGAACTCCCCCCAAACTGGGGTCACATCCGCTCCCAAATCCTCACCCGTGACCACCACACCTGTATACAATGTGGCCACCCTGGCAACCAAGTTGACCACATCAACGGGCCCCGCAACCATGCCCCTGACAACCTCCGCACCCTATGTGCCAAGTGCCACAACCGCATAACCGGACGCCAAGGTGGAACCGCCTACCGTAAAGGGCACCGAAAACCGGCCCTCCCACGCCGTGCCCCCGAACAGCACCCCGCCCTCAAACAGAATTGGTAAACCGCATGGTCACGAAGTATGCATACCGGGAGGACGTGAACACTGCGCTGGCCACTATCGCCCGCCTCACAGGCCAATGGCCCAACCCTGACGACCTGCTCTACAACCGCAACGGGCTACCCGTCGCCGTCACCGAAACACGCAACACGGACACACTCCCCCACGGTCTCGACCGGGTATGGGACACCGACGCCGTTACCAAAACCAGGGACGGCGCGGCCCAAAAACTCCACCAGGTGCGCAACACGTGGGCGCGCCAACTTGGCCAACCCACCCCGCCTGCCGACTACAACCAGGACACTAAGTGGTTACAAGAAAACCACCATAGGGCCATTCATGCTCTACCCGACACCATGTATATCGCCACCGCCCGCTCCCTTATCAAGCTGGCCGATGACACGATCAAGCAGTGCGCGCACGGGGCCGAACACACTCATTACCCGTGCCCCGACTGTAATGGTACGCTCACCCGCCCCTACACCAGTGATGGGCTCATGGACATGTACGTGTGCTCGGAGTGCGCGGCCACGTGGACTATGGGCCAGTACGTGCACCACGCCCAAGCCCGGCTACGACTTGGCGACGTGCCGCATGAGGCTTACACGGCGAAGGATGCTGCCGCTCATTTTGGTGTCACGTTGACGGCTATCACGGCTCGTATCCGGCGTCACCATATTGTGCCCGTCACGGGGAAGGGTAGGAACGCGACCTACTGGCTGGATGAACTGTATGCGGCAGGGCGGCAGACTTAGGTCGCGGTGAGCGGGCACAAAAAAAGGGGGGCGCCCTGTGTGTGGGTGCCCCTACTCCCGCTTTCGCGGGAAATGCCGTTACCGGCGTCCGTAAATGGAACTACCCCCGCCTGCGCGGGGAATTGATATTCACGTGCCACTCACTCTAGCCTGAGAAAAGGAGAGGAGTCAATATGGATCGGATGACTGGGGCGGAATTGGTGATCTGGAGGCACGCCTACGGGTGGCAGCAGGGCGACCTGGCCAGAGAGCTGGGTGTGGACGTGAAAACGGTGCGCCGGTGGGAGCGTGGGGCTTTCACGATCCCGGCGGGCGTTGTCAGCCGCCTGGAGGGACTGGCTGACGATTTTCTGGCCCGAGTGGAAGCACTGGCGGGTGAGGGTGTGTATGTGGTCGATGTGCCGCCGACGCTGGAGCAGATCGCGCTAGGGCGGGAGCTTATGCGGCGCGGGGTACGAGTGGTAGGGCAAGGTGAGACCACACCAAACCCGTAAGTGGTGTAGATCACACATTTTTGATTGCCCTCCACCTTGACACTGCCCGGTCAGCGGACGTACTATATGGGTATCGGCAAGGGGAAAGCCCCAGCCACAAGGTCAGAAAGGACCACCAGAAAATGGCAACCGTCACCTTCACTCAGAACGCAGACCACACCTACATCTCCAGCCCCTTCGATCGCGGCTTCATCTCCGCCATCAAGAACATCGGTGGCCGGTGGGATGCCGCCGGTAAGACATGGTACGTAGCCAACCAGGACGCCGACAAGGCCCGCGAACTCACAATGCAATTCTTCGGCTCCGACGGCACCGACCAGGCCGAAAACGACACAGTCACGGCCCTCCTAGAGGCCGCCAACTACCACAATCACCAGGAGATCGTCATCAGTGGCCGCCAGGTCGCCATCCGCTGGGAGCGAGACGGCCAGGTCAAGCTCGGCAACGACGTCGTGCTGCGCTCCGGTAGCTTCGCCCCCCGTGGCGGGTCACGCGCCTACCCCTGCATCGGTGACAACGACGCGATTCTTGAGATCCGTGGCCTGCTCCGTACGGTCGCCGAGGCCAACGGCCTGACCATTGTCGACGAGGTCACCGCCCGCAAGGAAGCCCTCCAGGCCCGCAAGGACGCCCTCCTCGCCGAGATTGACAAGATCGACGCCGAACTCGCCACCCTCTAACCCCTCACATTTTTTGAAAGCGTGATAATGATGCATACCACCCTTGGAACTTGGGCCACGCTTTTCGGCTTCAACATTGACGACCTCAGCCTTGATCCCTACGGTGAACTTAACCTGACCAGCGGCCAGCGTCAGGGCATGAACCGTGACGCGCGCGACGCTTACATGGACTTCGTCGAGAACCTGCTCCAAGCCGCTTACCCCGGCGCGGGAATCATCATCGACCGGGCCGGCGGAGACATCCTCGCCAGCACTGACGCTGATATTGATATTTTCAGCCCGGAGTGGGAGGAACTGGCCTACGAGGTGAAAATCGGGCCTGACCTCGACGACCTGCTCGACGAGTACACTGCGCTGGCCGACGCGAACGAGGACGCCGACGAGGACGAGGAGGCCGAGGGTGAGGAGCCGTGGGAAAAGATCGCGCCCACCATACAGCGCCAATACGCCAGCCTCCTCCCCGACCACGCTTACATCTATCTGGCCTCACTCCACCCCGAGGACGCCCTCCACAAGAGCGGAGAGATTAGTGACCGGCTCAACTCTCAAGACGTGCGCTTGGCATTCATTGCCAAGACCGGGTATGGCCTTTTCCTGCGTGCCCTGACAGACACGCGGGCAGCCGAGGATGAGAAGACAGAGCGGAAGGCGTTAGCGGCGGTGTTCCTGGAAGCACACGCTCAAGCCGCCGAAAAAAATGCTGCCGACCGGGAGGATATCCATACCGGGCGGGTTATGACTGGCACGGTTTTCCGGGGCCTTGCCCACGGACTAGGCTACTCGGACGAGCGGCTAGCCGAGGCGCTTGGGGTGCGGAATGCGCGCACGATCCGGCATTGGAAGGCGGGGAAGCGCCCGATCCCCGCCGGGGTGGCCGAGGAAATGTGGGCCATCTGGGATGACTTTCTCGATGCGGCTCATGAGGCGATTGGTGAATGTGACTCGCCGTTCGTGCCGGTCAATGGTGAATCTCCCGCGAGTTTGGTGGCGGCTGTCGCTATCCTGCACAGGCGGGTAGCGGAGTCCCCGGCCCGGCCACGCCAACCCTGGACCGAATAGAAAAAGTGGCCCCGCAACTCCGTTAGAGAGCTGCGGGGCCACTTAGCATGACAACTCGGTTTAGATGTCTACCACCACGGTGTCGCCCTCGGGTGGGGCGGTTGCGGTGGTGATGCCAACCGCGTCCAGGACGGCAGAGCGGTCGGCGTCGTTAGGACGATCTCCCAC
>NZ_KV793260.1:20062-20303 GCF_001808405.1 Trueperella sp. HMSC08B05
CTCAGTATGGACACCGGTGGCAAGGAACGGTGCCACCTTCTCGATGATGTCGTTGACGGCGGGGCGGGTCATGAGCCACGTGTAAAACCCGGTGGCGACGATCCACAACCCGTACGCGATAGACTCGCGCATCGCGTCACCATATTCGCTCAGGTCAACGCCGATGGAGCGCCCGGCGAGCCAGATAATCCCCATTGTCGCCATGCCGGCGAGGGCTTGGAAGATCGTGCGGGTAATAGCC
>NZ_KV793261.1:0-1327 GCF_001808405.1 Trueperella sp. HMSC08B05
TGGGGTGTCATGATTCCGGTGGACGGTGAAACCCACCGGTCTGGAAGGATTAAATCATGCCACGTAAGTATTCGGATCAGTTTCGTCAGCAGTGCATTGATGAGGTGTTGATGTTCGGCAAGACTCGTGGTGCCGTGGCCCAGGAGTACGGGGTGTCGTCCTCGTCGTTGGGACGCTGGGTGGCCAAAGCCGAAGGCACCTTGGGCACTGGTTCCGGCAGCCACATGCGCGCTGCTGATGCCGCGTCGCAGGACCCGGCAGAGATGGCAAAGCGGATCAAAGAGCTCGAGCGTGAAAACGAGTTTTTAAAAAAAGCGGCCGCCTTCTTCGCCACGGAGCACACCACGAGGACCTCTTCGCGGTAATTGCCCACTTCCACGAAGAAGGCAACCCCTGCCCCCGCTACCCAGTGTCAATGATGTGCCGTGTGTTGGAAGTATCCAGCTCCGGCTATTACGCCTGGCGCAAGCGTAGAGATACTCCGCCGGCCGGTGGCACACCGCGGGCGAAACGCGCGGCGATTACCGATCTGGTTATCGAGATCTTCAACGAGCACAACGGTTTTGCCGGGGCGCGCACTATCTACCGGCAGCTTCAGGCCCAAAACGTTGCAACCACGCTGTATGCGGTGCGAAAGATCATGGCTGACAACACGCTGCACACCAAGTACCGTCGCGCGTTTAAACGCACCACGATCCAAGACCCGCAGGCGAGCGCACGAGCTGATCTGCTTCGGCGCCGTTTCTACCCCGCGATGCCGACAACCTATCTGTGCGGCGACATCACCTACCTGCGCACCGCGCAGGGATGGATGTATCTGGCCGTCGTGATCGATCTGAGCACACGGATGGTTGTCGGGTGGCAGATCGCAGACCGGATGAGTGCGCAACTTGTCGTCGACGCGCTGACCATGGCGCACGCGGCCGGTTTCGTCGCGGGCAACGCGGTGTTTCACTCCGACCGCGGCTCGCAGTACACCTCGAAGCAGTTCGCGCAAACAGCCAAGAAACTCGATGTGCGTTTAAGCACCGGCGCGGTCGGTGTGTGCTGGGACAACGCGGTTGCGGAGTCGATGTTTTCCACGTTGAAGCTGCATCTGCTGTACGAAAAGAAGCAGTTCGCGTCGAAGTTCGACGCCCGCTACGAAGTCGGACACTGGATCGAGGCGTACTACAACCGCCGCCGCATCCACTCCACCACCGGGCTGATCCCCGCCGAAGCAATGCGCCAATTCAAAACCCGCTGCGCCGACACACACGCCGCCGCAGCCTAACCCCCACAACCAAACACAACGGGTTTACCCGTCCACAAAATTTGACACAGCCCA
>NZ_KV793262.1:0-1756 GCF_001808405.1 Trueperella sp. HMSC08B05
CGGGCGCGTGTTGGCATAAGAAAACCGCCCTTTTCGGGCGGCCATATAGTTAATTAGGTCTTGACCTGTAGGCATTTTCCCTTCTTTCGGTGGCGTGGCGAACCGCTACATAGGTTTACCTATTTAAACCCAGTTGATAAATTTGGTTGCTATATCGCAACTTTGGTGGTATGCTAAAAGCAAGCAGTTGGAAAGGAGGTAAAGATGCCGACAAAGGAAGTCAAGAAGCTTATCAAGCGACTTGAGAAGGCTGGCCTGGAATGCAGGATCACGAAGAAGAACCACATTCTGGTCTACCTTGACGGGAAAGTCATCGCGACTCTTCCGTCAACCCCGTCGGACCGGCGTTCGCTCCATAACGCAACGAGACACATCAAAGCATACGGAATAGACATCTAGCCGGACAGGGGTGGCCCCACCCAAAACAAGGGGCCACCCCACCCCCGCCCAACTGCAAAAACGCACCCCACCGCGCACAGAAAGGAAAACGCAGTGGACTACACCGCCACAGTCAGCATCAACACCCAGCTGGATATTGACACGGCCATCGACCAGCTCGCAGAATACAGCAGCTCACTGGCACAGACCGAAGCAGGATACCGCGCAGTGTTTAGCTACCCCGCACACGACCTCGCCCAGGCCACAAAGACCGCTCTGACCATCGCAAACACCATCGGAACGCCCATCTCGATCACGGTCGCAACAACCGAATCAGTCGACCGCGACACAGCTCACGGGGACATCCCGCCCGTCGTCTCCGTCGCTGAGGCCGCCAACATCCTCGACATCTCCCCCCAGGCCATTCACAAGCGCATCAAGACCGGCTCACTCCCCGCAACGCGAGTTGGCAACACCTGGATTCTTCCGCTTGCGGGTGTCCTGTCAGCCGAGTAGGCTGAAACCAACCTCAAAATTCCAACTGCTTAACCGGCTCACACCAAAAACCAGGTGTGAGCCGGTTTCATCTAGCCGGGTGTAAGCGCGAAATGCGGTGGCCGTTCCGGCGGGGGAGGCGGAAGCCGCGCATTAATATGAGCAATCAACTCATCAACGTAAGCCTCAAGCGACTCATTCTCACCCTCCGTCACCTCCACGCGCGCCTTCAGCGTCGTGATCTCCGCACCCTGCACCTCAACCACACGCGTCAGCGACGCCACCGCCACATTCACCGCATCCAACTGCAAACGCTGCTTATCAAGAGCAGTTTTCTGCTCATCCAACACTGCCTTCTGCTTACCCAACCGCAACTGGACTCCCTGCCCCACAATCACCCCGACCAGGCCAATCACCGCCACAACAATCGTCGCAAAAGCCGCATCAATCGCAATATCAGGCCTCGCCATGAACACTCGCCTCGCCCCCATCCCGAATCGCACGCACCGCATCCAAAATCATCTGATCATTGATCACCGCCGGATCGTAGCCACGCCGGGAATGATACGGGCTCGCCCCCACACTGTACTCCCACGCCTTTTCCACGTCTGGGCGGGAAGCGATCCACATCGCCCACTGGAACGCGAAGCTCTCCCCACTCCCCGCCGCAGCGGCACCTTCCTGCACCGCGCAAGCCGCCACACGTGACCGGAAATCCGGGTCGCCCGCACACTCAAAAATGCTCACATAAGACACAACAAACCACCCCCTTCTTGGTTAAATCTTCACTAACTGCCAGCACAAGTACGCCCATGCCGTCGTTGAACTGTTGCCGACCTGTGTCACATACAAACGCTGCTTACCATTCACGGGCACGTGTTGG
>NZ_KV793263.1:0-5159 GCF_001808405.1 Trueperella sp. HMSC08B05
GACGGTCCGACTCCACATCACCAGACCACTGCTTTTCAACCTTGATCGACGTGGGAGGTTCGTTAACGATTTCAACCTCGATCGTCTTTGTGTCTTTGTTTTGCGACAATACAGCGTCGTGAGCCATGTAGCCTTTGACTTCATGCTCAACGAAGGTCAGCGGGATAGTCTCGCCCGTCTTGGCATCAATGAGCGTGCTCGGATCGGGATAGTTGGCTAGCTCGGCCTTCCAATCGTTCTTCTTTGTGAGCTCGACGGTCTGCAACGTCTTGTCACCAAGTTTCACGTCCACCGAAATGCTCTCGGGGCGATCTTCTGGATCATCATTAGCCCACTTCTTTTCCAACTTCAGTTTCCACGCATCAGGCTCGCCAAAAGTTAGCTTGCCGTTGTTGGCAATGCCAGCCCCGGAAATACCAGTGCCGGTGGCGACGTTATCGGTGATCTTCACAGTCGCAAGAATCTCCGCGATAGCCTTAGCGTCGGGCGTTGGGACCGACTTGAAAGCAATGTTGTTAGTAACCTTTTCGTTTGGTTTGATGGCGGTGTTGTCTCCATCAGCTGAGTAGCGCGGAACCTTTCCCTTAGCGGACCAGTTACCGTGAATACCATAAATCGAACCGTCCTGATACCAAGCGCGAGGGCTACCACCGAGCATACGCTCAGTAACCTCGACCGCATGACCTGCTACCGGCTCATCGAACTCGTGTTTGATGATGCTAGCGAAATCATGGCCGGCACCCTTATTTTGCCCCTTAAAGACATCGGGTGCCACATTGTCAAAAATCGCCACGCCGCGCGTCACGTGCATAACGGTAGAACCCGTGGGGCAGTTCCAGACACCGCCGCCTTGAGCACTCACAGGATGGTTGCCGGCTTGGATGAGAAAACCGGGCTTGATGACGTTGTCGCGAATGAGACCGTTGTAAATCGTAACCTCGGCTTTGGTGTCGCTGTACATTGCGCCACCGCCCCAGAAGCCATTAGAGGTGTTACCGCTCAAAACTGCAGCGTGGATCACAGCCTTCGTAGTTCCATTGAAGGCAACGCCTCCACCAGACCTCGCAGCGTTGTTAGAAGATATATCGGCGCCGGCAATATCGACCTTCGTATCGCCCTCTGTGTAGATCGCACCGCCGGAACCAGTGGACACGTTCTTTGTAAACGTTGCGCCGCTGATGTTCAGCATGCCTCCACTTTGAAAGAGGCCGCCGCCGACGCCTTTGTAATCCCCGTTGTTGTTCCCTTGAACGACAAGGCCGCCTGACAGAGCAACGTCGCTATTGATAAAGGCAAGACCAGCACCGATCTCCGTGATGTTCTCCTGCACGGTGCCTCCAGTTATATTCACCGAGGTTCTCTCACCGTAAACTGCGCCGCCGCGGCCATTGTAATTGGGGTGGCTAACCACGTTTCCAATTAACGTTCCGCCCGTCATCTCGAAAGTAGGCGTTCCGCCATCTCGCGCCCATAGGCCAATCGCGCCGCCGTAACGCAGTCCATGATTGCCGCTAAGCTTTCCGCCCTCTACTCGCACGGTGCCGTTGTAGGCAGTGATTGGAGAATATTTTTCTTTTTCTACCCCTGCCGGGCGAAGTTCACCAGACTCATCTGAAACGTTGTTACCAGAAAACTCAGCGTCTCCACCTATTGTTAACGTTCCTCCGTTAACAAAAATGACCGGGCCGGTTACCGCAGTGTCGCGGATCGCGCCGCCCACAAGGTTCATATCGCCCGCAACGCTAAACTGCGCGTTTGTGAAAGTCGGGCCGGATAGGGTGAGCGTTCCTCCCTCTTCTACCGTGAAGAGTGGGGACCCATTTCCGCTGATCTTTCCGCTACCCGTTAGGGTGACTCGTTTCCCCGCGGGCACAACCAGCGGCTGCGCCCCGTTTTCCACGGTTATTTCTGATTCGATTGACAGTTCTGTTGACTCGCCGTCACCAAGACCATTAACCGCAGTAATAACGTCGTCCCAGGAATTAATATCAGCTGCCTGAGCTACTCCGCCAGTCAACCCGACTGTTGCCAACACTGTGGCCAGCAAAATTCCTAACGACCGCATCCAACGGCCCATCATTATTTGCTCCTCTCACAACAGCGGCCTCTGGTCTGCTAAACAACGGGCCAGATCACGCGTATCGTAATTTCGAGTCTTTCACATTTTGGACTTAATTCCCAAGCCTTTATCGCGATCATTTGCGTGAACGAATTCTTTTGTGTTTCCGGCAACTCTTCGCGCCGGGCGACATGCCGGATCGTGTCCGACGATCCCGCTAGGTGTTGGCTCGCATCGTGATAATCTTGTCGACATAAAGTAATATCTTGTTTCTTCACGATTCCTTTGACAGCATAGTTTCGTCCTATAAGCTCTCCGGCCGTATTCCGAAGCTTGTGTTGCACTCTGAAGAAAGTGGAAAAGTGAAAAGCATAAAGAACTACAGGTTTCTCCCAGCCTTGTGGGTAGCATGTTTAACAGTATTTCTAGTGGTGATGGGCACCGGCCTTCCTCCGGTTGCCGAGGCCGCGCCAGAATCCCCCGACAGGCAGGTCCTAAAGTGCTACGAAGAGGGCCGGGTTCTGTACTGTGAGCCGGACCATCTAGAAAAACTCATCGCGCAGGCTGGAACTACACCGACCAGGATCGAAATTGGTAACGGTACCGAGACTTTGCTGACGAAGACCATCGTCATTCCCGCTGGCGCAGATATTGAGCTAGTGGATGCAAACACAGCTGCGTGGTCATCAGAAAGCAAGATCATTCGCGATGATGGTGATTTCACGGGCAGCCTACTGAAGGTTGAAAAGGGTGCAAAACTAACCCTCTCTGACGGAACTGGAAACGGTGCGGGCATCACTATTGACTCGCGCGCACAATACGAAAATGTTGTAAAGGGCTCCAGCTTCTCCCCAACCATTCTCGTGGAAGGCGAACTAGTGATGAACGCCGGCACTGTTACGGGTGCACGTAAGATGAGTAACGGCGGCGAGGGTGCAGTTACCGTCAAGGGCCGGGACGCAAAGTTCACCCTTAACGACGGTAAGATCACTGACAATCAGCGCAAGGGAGGCCAGTTTGGTGCGGCGAACGTCGCATTGACTGACGGCGCTACGATGGTGATGAACGGCGGCGAGATTTCTGAGGGGCAATCCGATTACAGCCCATACGCATACGGAGAAGCTGGTGGCATCGGTGTTTTTAGTGGTGCCCATCTAACAATTAACGGCGGCACGCTGACTGACAACACTGGTTGGGCCGGCAATATCAACGTGAGCCACTGGCTGAATGAGAGCAACGTAAAACCCGGCGATGACACATCGGACACGCGCTCAACGCTAGTGTTCAATGGCGGCGAAATCTCGCGGGGTAAAGCAGCTTTTGCCGGTGGAGGTATCGATATCTTCGGAAATGCTGACGTCACTATGAATGGTGGTACCATCGCGGACAACCAAGCGCCAAACGGCGGCGGCGTAAACGTGATGGATATGTACATTAACGGCGATCCTAACACTTACCAAGAGATCGATTCGGACGGCAGCCGATGGACGAAACAGCATTTCGGGGAGCGTAAACCGCAAGAATGGACCAAGGTCTCTCCCGCCCGATTCACAATGAACGGGGGCAGCGTGGTGCGTAATAGCGCCACTCGCACCGGGGGCGGTATTAACGTGATATCGAATGCCGTGAATCTCAATGCCGGCTTGATTGAAGGGAATAATGCCAACCAGCAGGGCGGCGGCGTCTACGTCGCGACGAAGTCTTATACCGCTCACTTCATGGACACGCTCATCACTGAGAACAGCACAACCAAAGGAAGCTTTGTTGGAGTCGGCGGCGGTGTTTGGCTCTGCCCAACAGGTAGCATGAAGATTCACGTCACGAATGGCGTAGCAGTATTCGATAACAAATCTCCAAGCTCTAACGATCACCACTGGGGCGACGATATTGCGCATGACGCCTATGGTGGTTCCACTTCCGCACGTATGCTTATCGATCCGCGTATGCTCGGTGGCGGTGAGTCCACCCTCTACAAGGATGGCGGCTACAACAAGCCGCGTTTCGATGCCGAGAATCCTGGTAAAAAGCAGGTGTTCGATGGCGAGGAGCGCGAGTCCGACGAGTCCAGTGATTACCGAACCTCGCTTCAAAACGCAGGCCTAAAGACCATTACTGATCAGAATGCTAAAGGCAACGCGAAATCCTGGGCAAGGTTGAGGATTACGAAGAACCAGGCTCCGCGTGGTGGCGGTATTGGCTCAAACGGTGGCCTTGAATTCGGAACCCCCGAAAAGACTGAGGTGCAGGTTTCCAAGGCGTGGAAGGACGCAGAGGGCAACGACCTTGACGACGCTTCCAAGGTTGCGGTCAAGGTGCAGCTAGTGGGATCAGTTGGCAAAGACACGTTCTACATTGGCCAGCCGGCTCAGCTGAATGCGGACAACAACTGGACGCATACGTTCAAGGACCTGCCTAAAACCAAGACCGTTGACGGCAAGCAGGTAGAGGTCAAGTACTCGGTTGAAGAGCAGGGCGTTGACGGAGTCAACACAGTTGAGTTGGGGGGCACGGCGCTGGACGGCTTGACGATCACTGCCCCATTAGCAATGTCACCTGTTAACGTGCAGCTCCTTCAATCTACCGACGGCATTAACAAGAGCCCCGTGGGTGATCCAGTAGTGCTCGATGAGACGAATGACTGGACGTATACCTTTGAGAGCCTCCCGGCCACTAAGACCATTGGCGAGGAGAATTCCGAGAACGCCAAGGAACTCAAGATCTCCTACTCCGTCAAGGAACTAGGCGTCAGCGGATTCACTATCAAGGTAGAAGGTGACGCGGTAGACGGCTTCACTGTCACGAACACTGAGGTACCTCCCACCACGAAGGTGGATGTAACCAAGGTTTGGAAGGATCATGCGGGTAAAGATCTTGATCCGGGTTCAACAAAACCAGTTGAGGTTCAGCTGACCAGAACGATCAATGAGGAAACCAACCCAGTTGGTGACCCTGTCGAACTAAACGCTGAGAACGAATGGAAGCACACGTTCATAGATCTTCCTCAGTTCGTGATCATTGACGGTAAGCGCGCAAAAATCACTTACGGGGTTGAAGAGCTCTCTGTTGAGGGCTACACGGCTTCTATTAGTGGTAGTGCAGC
>NZ_KV793264.1:0-13485 GCF_001808405.1 Trueperella sp. HMSC08B05
GGGCCAGCCCCTCGGGGGCTGGCCCACGCCAGGATCGGAGCTGTGGTGTTACAAACCTCTGAGCCGGCGGCCGAGCCGGCTGACCAGACGGAGAAAGCAGTCGCGGCGCCGGGAGCCTGGGCTCCGGCGTCGGGCCGTGCCCGGTACGGCGACCGCGTCTTCCGCGGAATCTCTAACCTTTCCGGCATCAGCATCCTTGCCCTGCTGGCCGCCGTCTTCATATTCCTCTTGCTGTCGTCCGGCAACGTGCTCATCACGCCGAACGATGAGATCGTGGAGCAGGTCGGCTTCGCCCGGGGCCAGAACTTCTGGCAGTTCGCCGGCACGACCGTTTTTGGCACGCTACTCGCCGCCATTATCGCGCTGGTGATCGCCGTGCCTTTCGCCGTGGGGATCGCACTCTTCATCTCGCACTACGCCCCGCGCAAGCTCGCCGCCGCCTTCGGCTACGTCATCGATCTCCTTGCAGCCATCCCCTCCGTGGTGTTCGGCCTGTGGGGTATGTGGACGCTGGAGCCGCTCATGCGCCCGGTCTTCAGCTGGATCTCCGACGTGCTCACCCCGATCTTCACCTTCCTCAACGGCAAGCCCGGTGCCGACGGCGCTTGGGAGGGCGGCCTTCCCGGCCTGTCCTGGCTCGCCGAGCACTACGAGTGGTTTCCCGACGGCACCGCCGCGGCTTTCGTCCCGCCGGCACGGAACATCCTCATGGGCGGGATCATCCTCGCCATCATGATCCTCCCGATCATCACCTCCCTGGCCCGCGAGGTCTTCGTGCAGACCCCGCGCCTGCAGGAGGAAGCCTCCCTGGCGCTTGGCGCCACCCGCTGGGAAATGATCAAGATGGTGGTGCTCCCGCACGGGCGCTCCGGCATCGTGTCGGCCTCCATGCTGGGCCTCGGCCGCGCACTCGGTGAAACCATGGCCCTGCTCATGGTGCTCTCGCCCGGCATGATGATCAACTTCAAGCTCATGAGCCCCGGCCAGCACTCCACGATCGCCTCGCAGATCGCCCTGCGCTTCCCCGAAGCCTCCGGCATCGAGTCTGACTTCCTCATTGCGCTCGGCCTGATCCTGTTCGTCATCACGTTCGTGGTCAACTTCATCGCCCGCGCGATCGTTGCCCGCTACGCCGAGTTCTCAGGAGCGAACGCATGAGTACCGCTGTTGCCACCACTCAAAAGCGCCTGCCCGCATGGTTCACCGCCGCGGCCCTGGTCGCGTCCGTGGTTATCGGTGTCGTCGGCGCCCAGATCTTCGATTCTGGCGCGGTGGGCGTCATCGTTTTCCTCTTCCTCTACCTGGCCATCGTGGCCGGCGCCGGATTCGGTGTCGAGGGCCGCCGCTACGGCACCGACCGGGTGATGACGTCGATGATCATCGGCGCGTTTGTCGCCGCCGTCATCCCGCTCCTGTCGCTGCTGTGGACCGTGCTCGCACAGGGCTGGTCGCGCATGTCAGCCGCCGGCTTCTTCACCTCCACCACCTTCGGCCAGTCGATGGCCGACTCGGTGACGGGTGCGGGCCACGCCGTGGTCGGCACCCTGCTGATCACGGGCTTCGCCGCGCTCATCTCCGTGCCTCTCGGTGTGCTCACCGCAGTCTACCTAGTCGAATACGGCAAGGGGAAGCTCAAGCGCTTCATCACCTTCATGGTGGACATCATGACCGGCATCCCCTCGATCGTGGCCGGCCTCTTCGCCGCCGCCATGATCCCCATGATCAACCAGGCACTGTTCGGCCAGGCCCAGTTCAAAAACGGCTTCGCCGGCGCGATCGCCCTGGTGGTGCTCATGACCCCGATCGTCGTGCGCAACACCGAAGAAATGCTCCGCCTGGTGCCCAACGAGCTACGCGAGGCCTCCTACGCGCTCGGCGTCACCAAGGCGGGCACGATCATCCGCGTGGTGCTCCGCACCGCCGTGTCGGGCATTATCTCCGGCATCTTCATCGCCATCGCCCGCATCATTGGCGAGTCCGCACCGCTCATGATCACCGCCGGAACCACCGACTTCTACAACTACAATATCTTCCAGAACCAGATGTACACCCTGCCGGTTTACGTCTATAACCAGTACGTTTCTGGTAACTCGGCTGAAGCATGGGCCGGAGCCCTCCTGCTCATCCTGGTGGTTCTCATCCTCAACCTGTTGGCTCGCTGGATCGCAAAGCGGTTCGCCCCCAAGGGCGAAAAGTAGCCGCTGGGAAAGAAAGGATTCTTATGTCTGAAGGCATCAAGGTGCGTGACCTCAATATCTACTACGGCGACTTCCTCGCCGTGGAGAACGTCAACGTCGATATTGAGCCCCGTTCCATCACCGCCCTCATCGGTCCGTCGGGCTGTGGCAAGTCCACCTTCCTGCGCTCCCTCAACCGCATGCATGAGGTCATCCAGGGCGCCCACGTCAAGGGCCTGGTGGAGATCGACAACCAGAACATCTACGGGCCGGGCGTGGACCCGGTGCAGGTGCGCCAGCATGTGGGCATGGTGTTCCAGCGCCCCAACCCGTTCCCCACGATGTCGATTGCCGACAACGTGCTGGCCGGCATGCACCTCAACAACAAGAAGCTGCCGAAGGCCGAGGGCGAGCGCATCGTGGAGGAGTCCCTACGCGGCGCGAACCTGTGGGAAGAAGTCAAGGACCGGCTCGACCGGCCCGGCTCCTCGCTATCGGGCGGCCAGCAGCAGCGCCTGTGCATTGCCCGCGCGATCGCCGTCAAGCCCGAGGTGCTCCTCATGGACGAGCCCTGCTCCGCGCTCGACCCGATCTCCACGCTCGCGATCGAGGACCTCATGCAGGAACTGCGCTCCGATTACACGATCGTGATCGTCACGCACAACATGCAGCAGGCGGCCCGCGTCTCGCAAAAGACGGGCTTCTTCAACATTGAGGGGACGGGCAAGCCCGGCCACCTCGTCGAGTTTGATGACACGGAAAAGATCTTCTCCAATCCGACTCACAAGGAGACGGAAGACTACGTGTCCGGTCGTTTCGGGTGACGACCGGCGGCGAAAGGCGGCGCTACCTTCGGGTGGCGCCGCCTTTTTATGGGCCCCGGAGGCGGGCCAACCTGGCCAGGCGGGCCGGGCGGGCCCCGCGGATTGAAATTTTTTGGACGTTTTCGGGCCGGTCTTCGTATATGAGGAGATCGGCCCGGATTCGTCCAGTGTTTTCAAATCGGCAGCGGCCTGGCCGCGCCTGGCGGCACCAGGCCGCAGACCTAAACGAAGAGGTGCAGCACGTAGCTGACGGCCGCCGCCACCAGGCCGGCCGCGGGGAAGGTGATGAACCAGGCCCCCACGATGTTGCCGGCAGTGGACCAGCGAACGGCCGACCGGCGTGTGGTGGCCCCCACGCCCATGACTGAGGACGTGATCGTGTGCGTGGTGGAAATAGGCGCGTGCCAGAAGTACGCGGTGGTGTATAGAACCGAGGCGGCCACGGCCTCGGCGGCGAAGCCCTGGGCGGGGTTGAGGTCGGCGATCTTGGTGCCGAGCGTCTTCATGATGCGCCACCCGCCCGAGTACGTGCCGAGCGAGATCGCGGTGGCCGCGCCGAGCTTGACCCACAGCGGCACCGAGCTGCCCTCGTGGTACCCGCCGGCCACGAGCGCGATGACGATGACGCCCATGGTCTTTTGTGCATCCTGTAGGCCATGACCGAGCGCCACGGCTGCCGCGGACACGGTCTGGGCCACGCGGAAGCGCTTCATCGTGGTCTTGTAGGTGGCATTCTGGAAGGTACGCCGGATGAGCGACATCAGCAGGTAGGCCAGCCCAAATCCGACGAACGGTGAGACGAACATCGGCACGATGACCTTCATGCCGATCACCGACCAGTGCACTGTAAACGCGGCCGCCAAGCCTGCGCCGGCCAGGCCGCCGATAAGCGCGTGCGAGCTCGACGACGGCAGCCCGAACCACCAGGTGGTGAGGTTCCACACGACGGCGCCCACCAGGCCCGCGATCACCACGAGCAGGCCCGATATTCCATCTGAGGGTGCTACTTCCACGATGCCCGAGCCGATCGTTTCGGCCACGCCCGTGCCCAGCAGCGCTCCAATGAAGTTCATGACGGCGGCCATCAGCAGGGCCACGCGCGGGGTCAGCGCCCGCGTGGCGACCGACGTGGCGATGGCGTTAGCGGCGTCGTGAAAACCGTTCGTGTAGTCGAAGACGAAAGCGAAAACGACAACAAAGATCACTAACGCCAATACCGGATCCAAGGCTCAGGACTCCTTCAGCGTGAGCAGCTCGATGCGGCTGGCGAGGGTCTCGAAGGAATCGACCGCGGCCTCGTATGAATCCAGCGTGATCTTGCGGGCCAGGATCTCCTTGCCCGAACAGTCTGATTCGAACAGGTCGATGATGAGTTCGCGGTAGATCTGGTCCGCACGGTTCTCCAGATTGTTGATCTCGAGCCACTCCGTGCGGATCGACGGCTCGATCTTCTTTAGCTTGCCCACCGCGGTGATGGCGTGCTCGGCGCACTGAATAATGATGTCGGCCATTTCGAACAGCTGCTCGTGGACCTCGCCGATCTTGTACAGCACCAGGTTGTTGCCGGCCTCGTCAATCAGGTCCACGCACGTGTCGATCTGGCCGGTCAGCTCGATGAGGTCGCCGCGATCGTAGGGGAGAATGAAGCGGGAGCCGATCTCCTGCAACACGAGGTGATTGCACGCGTCGGCGTCGTTTTCAATCTGGTGCAACGCACGGTTGAGTTCCACCCGCTGCGTGGTACCCGCGGCGACCATATCAGCCAGCGTCCGGGCCGACCGGACAAGGAAAGATGCCTGCTCGTTAAGAAGGTCCTGGACCTTGTGTTGAGTGGCAAAGCGTGACAGGAATCCAGCCATGCGGCGTACGCCTCCGAATAGGTTAACAGCTCTCAACGCCAAGGCTACGCGAGGATGAATTACTTTTCCAAGAAATGAGAAAACGGACCGTGCGCACCCGGGTATTTCGGTCAAACGACCATCTATTTCACACCGTGAGCCGCCCCGGCTGGCGTAGGTACCATGTGTGAGACTTGAGGGGCGTCAGCAGTTGTTGCACGACGTCGACCGGGGCCACGACGCCGGGCCCGACGATCGCCGAGAGGCGGACGAAAGCTGGGCCGAACGGCGAAAGCCGCACCACGGCGTCGTGAACGAAGAACGAGAAGAGGAAGATCATGCAGGAATGGCAGGAATGGATCGACGAGCTGACCGGGCCGGCCACGGCCGCGCTGGGGTCGGTCAGTGATTGGCTGTATGCCTGGATCATGATCGCCGTGCTCATGGGCGCGGGCCTGTATCTGACGTTCCGCGGGCGCGCCCTGCAGGTGCGCCGCTTTGGCGACATGCTGCGGTACGTGGGCCACTCGCGCGCCGGCTCGCAGGGCGGGATCTCGTCCTTCCAGGCGTTCGCGATGGGCATGGCCACCCGCATCGGGATCGGCAACATCACGGGCGTGGCGCTCGCGCTCATCCTGGGCGGACCGGGCGCCCTGTTCTGGATGTGGCTGGTGGCGCTCATCGGCATGGCCACCGCGTTCGCCGAGGCCACACTCGCCCAGATCTTCAAGTCCGCCCACCATGATGGCACCTTCCGCGGCGGGCCCTCCAACTACATCTTGCGCGGGGCGAAGTCGCGCGGGCTGGCGGTCGCGTTCTCGGTGGCCATGGTGTTTTCCATGTTCATCGCCATGCCGATGGTGCAGGCCAACTCGATCGCCGGCGTGCTCGACGCCTCCCAGGGCGTGCCCGCCTGGGTGACCGGCGCGGTGGTGGCGGTGCTCGCCGCCGTGGTGGTGCTGGGTGGCGTGCGCGGGGTGGCTCGCTCCACCGAGATCATCTCGCCCGCGATGGCGCTGGCATACTTGCTGGTGGCGATCATCGTGATCGTCATGAATATCGGGCGCGTCCCCGAATTTTTCACGGACGTCTTCTCCTCGGCTTTCGGGCTGAATGAGGCGCTCGCGGGCACGGCCGGCGGGGTGCTCGCCGCGCTGGTCAACGGCATGCGCCGCGGTCTGTTCTCCAACGAGGCCGGCATGGGCACCAACCCCAACGCCGCCGCCACTGCCACCGTGGCCCACCCCGTCCAGCAGGGGCTCATCCAGTCCTTCGGCGTGTTCGTAGACACCATCGTGATCTGCACCGCCACCGGCTTCATCATCATGACCGCCGGCGTGCTCGACCTCACCACCGCCATTCCCGACGACGCCGGCCACCTCACCACCACCGCTATCACCTCCACCATGGGGTCCTGGATGGCGTGGCCCGTGGCGATCATGATCTTCTTCTTCGGCTTCTCCTCCATCCTCGGCGCCTACGCATACGGCGAGGCCAACCTCGTGTTCCTGCGCGCCCCGCAGTGGGCGATCACCGTGGGCAAGGTGGCCATCGTTGTCTTCTCGTTCGTTGGCGCGGTGCTGGCGCTGACGTTCGTGTGGGCGCTCATGGACCTAGCCATGTTCGTGGTGACCGTGCTCAACCTCGTCGGCGTGCTGTCCCTGTCCGGCTGGGTCATGGCCGCGCTACGCGACTACGAGCGGCAAAAGGCGGCTATCGCCCGCGATGGGTTCGTCGAGGTGCCGGTGGGCGCTGGGGCGGGCGCTGCTGGAGCCGGGACGGCTGGCGCGCGCCGCGTGACCGAGCCCGTGTTCGTGCCCTCGCAGGCCGGCCTGCCTGGCGTGCTCGAGGGCAACGTGTGGGACGGCGCGGTGAACTCGGCCAAGGCCTACGAGTAGCCGGCACCCCGCGGGCAAAGGGAAGGGCCGCACGAGAAGGTGCGGCCCTACGCTTAGGACACCGAACCCGAGAGCGCCTGTCGGCGCTAAGGCCGCTCGCAGCGGCAAATATTTGGAGCCCGGGGCTTTCGCGATCCGGTGTCTGGCTCTAGCCTAACTCACGTTCCCCGCCCTGTCACGCCCCAAGTTACGCACGGTTTCCGCGCCCGCCACGGGCCCGTGCACGTTCTCCGCTCTTGCCTCAAAACCGCGCCACGGCGCCGTTTTCCGTGGTAAAGTCCTACTACCGGAGTTTGGGGAGATACACTTTTGGCTATGACGTCCTCTACGCAAGAGCCCGGACGCACGCCTTCGCTCCTTGATCGGCTGTTTGATCGGGAGTCCCCGGCTCGTCCTTCCACCGATGTGCGCCCGCCGTTTGTGTGGGCATCCATCGGCGCGTTCTATGCCGCCCTCATCGCGCTCGGGGCGTCGCTCGGCCCGCTCGCGGCGGTGATCGCGGTGGCGCTCGCGGCAGCCCCCCTGATTTCGGGCTGGCCGGTGCTCCTTGGCCTGACCAACCGGGCCGTCTCGCGCGTCGTCATGACGTTGACGCTGGTCGCGGGCCTGGTCGCGGCCAGCTTCGGCTCGATGCCCGGCATGATGTTGGCCGCCACCTTCGCCATCTTTGCTTCGTTCGTGGGGGAGATGATGCGCCACGACGGCCGACTCCACCTCATCGAGCACATTTCGGCGTCAGCGGGCGGGGCGATGCTGATGATCTCGGCGTCGATGTGGGTGTTCGCGGCGGGGGACTGGCACGCCACCAGCCGGGCGCTGCCGGCGGCGGGCACGTTCGTCGGGTTGCTGACCGCTATCGTCATCGCGGTGGCGGCCCTCATCCACGGCTTTGACCTCGACCACGCCAACCTCCTCGGCCTCCTCAACACCACGGTGGTGGGGCTGGTAGCGGCCTTCCTGCTGTCGGGCCCGGTGTGGGTGGGCGGCGCGATCGGCGTGTGCGTGGGGCTGGTGTTCGCCTTCATCCGCCGGTGCATGCGCACCTTCGAGCGGCCGCTGACCTGGGTGCAGGGGTATGTGAAGGCCGTGATCCCGCATTGCGCGCTGGGCATGATCGGCTACATCTTCACGCTTGTTGTGCTCTAAGCTGAGGGCATGACTTTCCGACTTCCTGAGAACCTGGCCCCGGAGAACTACCCGCTGGGCTGGCTGATTGACTCCTGGCACGGCGGCGGTGTGCTCGAATATGACAACGTGGACGCCGCGGCTTACCTCCACGAGCTCACCATTGACGCCGTGGATGGCGGCCCGTACGTGCGCCTCAATTCGCGGATTTGGCTGGCGAAGGAGCCGGCCTCGGAGGTCGACAAGGAGGCCCCCGGCCAGTGGACGTACGACCACCTGACGAAGGGCGTGCTGTGGTCGGCCCAGACCGGCTACCTGCGCGTCACGCCGGACGCCCCGAAGCGGGAGGACGGCGCGGTGGAGCTCGAAGCCACGGTCGCCACACCGATGGGAATTTCCCAGCTGTGGGTGGGCCTCATCAACGGCCCGCGCCTGCAGATGGTCACCGACACGGTGATCCGCTCCGGCGCCGCGGCCTACTTCACGGCGGCGAAGTTCCTGGGCGGCAACGTCGCCTCGGATTTCTTCTACGCCTACGACATGGAGGCCTTCGGCTTCGAGATGCGCAATTACCTTGCGGGGCGGCTGTCGCGCCAGTTTGACGGCTCCGTGGACGCCCCCAGCACCGAGGAGGAGTGATGACCGACAAGAAAGACGGCCACTGGGGCATGAGCTACTTCGCGGACAAGGGAGGCAAGGCTACGGGTAAGGCCGACGGCGCCGCCCGCCCGGTCTGCGACCCCGCGGCTCCCGAATCGCCCGTCAAGGGCGCCGAGCCCGAGGGCCACTGGGGCGTGAGCTATTTTGCAAGCAAGGCGGATGAGGAGTGAGCCCGGCTCGCTCGGTCGATCTTCCTGGCGCCGTGCTGGATGAGACGCACGGCGTGCCGGCCCACTATGGCAACCCGTTTGCGGAGGAGAACCTGCTGGCCCGCGGGCGGGCCTTCACCGACCTGGGTTTCATCGAGGTCCTCGCGGTCTCCGGCCCGGACCGCGCCACGTGGCTGCACAACCTCACCACCCGTGACTTCCTGAACCTGCCCGCCGGCGAAAGCTCGGAGATGCTGCTGCTCGACCCGAACGGCCACATCTGCACCGCCGCCGGCGTCATCGACGACGGCGAGCGCACCTGGTTCTTCCTTGACCGTGGCCAGGCTGAGCCCTTCGCCGCGTTCCTCGAGTCGATGGTCTTCCGCATGCGCGTGGAGGTCGCCCGCCCGGACGTGCGGGTCTTCGGCTTCTTCGCGCCCGCCGGCGTGCCCGAGGCGATCGCCGCGCTGTCGGACGTCGTCTGGTACGACCCCTGGCCGCGCACCCTACCCGGCGGTGCGCATTACGGCGTTCCCGACGCCGACCACCCGGCCTGCGACTCGGCGCGCGTGCTCATCGCGGCGCGGCCCGAGGAGGCGGTCATCGAGACGTTTGGGGCGGCGGGCTTCGTGCCGGCCGGCCTGCAGGCGTGGGAAGCGAAGCGGATTTCGGATTGGCGCCCGCGCCAGAACACGGAGGTGGTGCAGCGGGCCCTGCCACACGAGCTCGACTGGCTGCGCACCGCCGTCCACCTGGAGAAAGGCTGTTATCGCGGCCAAGAGACCGTGGCGAAGCTGGTCAACCTCGGCCGCCCGCCGCGGCGGCTGGCCTACCTCTACCTTGAGGGCCCGGAGGGAGAGCTGCCCGAGCCGGGAGCGGAGGTGAAGGCGGGGGAGAAGGTCGTGGGTCAGCTGACCTCGGTCGCCCGCGATTCGGAGGAGGGCCCCGTGGCCCTGGCTCTGCTCAAGCGCAACGCCCCGGAGGGCGAGCTGGCCGTTGGCGCGTTCGTCGCCGCCCAGGTACCGATCGTGGCGCGCGAGGGCAAGTCGTCGGCGTCGCCGGACGAGCGGCCGGGCGCCGGCATGCGCGCCCGGCGGTAGGTAGACCCATGGGACAGATCAACTACACCTTCTACATCCTTTTGAACGTGGTCCTGCCGGTGGCGGTGACGGGCGTGTTCGTGTGGGCCTTCATTGACGCGGTGGCCCGCCCGCCCCGCCAATTCGCGCTTGCCTCCCAGTCGAAGAACTTCTGGCTGGCCATGCTCGGCGGTGGGACGCTCGCCTACGCGGCGATGAGCTTCCTCCATATCTATCTGCCGCTGGCCGGCTTCATCCGCCTGGCCCTGTTCATCGCCGTGGTCTACTACCTCGGCCCGGAGCGCTCGAAGATGGGCCCGGGGGCCGGGCGCGGCCGCGGGCCCCAGAGGGGGAGTTGGTAGTGCGCGCGGTCATCCAGCGCGTCAAGCGGGCTTCGGTCACGATCGAGGGCCAGGTGGTGGGCCAGATAGGCCCGGGCCTGTGCGTGCTCGTGGGCGTCACTCACGGTGACGGCCCGGCCCAGATCGAGAAGACCGCCCGAAAGATCGCCCAGCTCAAGCTCTTGCGAGCCCCCGATGGCAGTGACGACCCAGCCGCCCGCGTCAGCGCCGAGGAATCCGGCGCCCCTGTGCTACTGGTCTCACAGTTCACGCTGTATGCGGACGTACGCAAAGGCCGCAAACCCAGCTGGTCCCACGCGGCCGGAGGCGAGGTGGCCGAGCCGGTCTTCGACGCGGTGGTTGATGCTGTCCGAGGCTACGGGTTACACGTGGAGACCGGAGTGTTCGGCGCGATGATGGACGTCGAGCTGGTCAACGACGGCCCGTTCACCATCCTCGTGGAGGTTTAGGCGCCCGGCACCGCCGGGGGTGGCCGTTCGTGGGACGAGGTTCCCATAGGCCCGGCCGGCGGCGGGAGCCGCCCGCCGGGGAACCATACAGATTCCGGCTTTTCGCACAGGGCACAAGTCACGGGCCGTCTCACGCCTGTGGCGAAACGGCGAACGGGCGGGGCGGTGGCGTCGTTAAGGTAAATGAGGAATCGCGGGGAGATGCACGACCCCCGCGGAATTATTTGTAAGGAGTCCAACTTGTTTGAACGGTTTACGGACCGCGCTCGGCGGGTCATTGTGCTCGCTCAGGAGTCTGCGCGGAACCTCAAGCACAATTACCTCGGCACCGAGCACATCCTGCTGGGCCTCATCAAGGAAGGTGAGGGCGTGGCGGCCAAGGCGCTCGAGTCGCTGGGGATTACGTATGACGCCGTGCAGGAGCAGGTCATCGAGATCATTGGCGAGGGGCAGGAGCAGCCGTCGGGCCATATTCCGTTCACCCCGCGCGCCAAGAAGGTGCTCGAGTACGCCATGCGTGAGGGGCTCCAGCTCGGCCATTCCTACATTGGTACCGAGCACCTGCTGCTCGGCCTGTGCCGTGAGCAGGATGGCGTGGCCGCCCAGGTGCTGGTGAAGCTGGGTGCGGACCTGGGGCGGGTGCGCCAGCAGGTCACGCAGCTACTGTCTGGCTACCAGGGGAAGGAAGCCGTGGGCGTGGGAGGCGGCGGGCCGCGCGAGGGCCAGAAGGCCGGCTCCACGATCCTTGACCAGTACGGGCGCAACCTGACCCAGGCGGCGCGTGAGAACAAGCTTGACCCGGTGATTGGGCGCCACAATGAGACCCAGCGCGTGATGCAGGTGCTCTCCCGGCGCACGAAGAACAACCCCGTGCTCATCGGTGAACCCGGCGTGGGTAAGACCGCGGTGGTGGAGGGCCTGTCGCAGGCGATTGTAGCGGGCGACGTGCCGGAGACCTTGAAGGACAAGCAGCTCTACTCGCTGGACATGGGCTCGCTGGTGGCGGGTTCGCGCTACCGCGGTGACTTCGAGGAGCGGATGAAGAAGATCCTCAAGGAGATCAACACTCGCGGGGACATCATCTTGTTCATTGACGAGATCCACACGCTCGTGGGCGCGGGCGCAGCCGAGGGCGCGCTGGACGCGGCATCGTTGCTCAAGCCCATGATGGCGCGCGGCGAACTTCAGGTCATCGGTGCCACCACTCTGGATGAGTACCGCAAGTACATTGAGAAGGACGCGGCGCTCGAGCGGCGCTTCCAGCCGATCCAGGTTGAGCAGCCGTCGGTGAAGGAGACCATCGCGATCCTCGAGGGCCTGCGCGACCGTTACGAGGCCTACCACCGCGTCACGATCACGGACGAGGCGCTCGAGGCGGCCGCCACGCTCGCGGACCGTTATATCAATGACCGCTTCCTGCCGGACAAGGCGATCGACCTGATCGACGAGGCGGGCGCGCGCCTAGCGATCCGCAAGATGACCGCGCCGCCCGAGCTGCGCGAGCTGGACGAGGAGATCGGCGAAGTCAAGCGCGCGAAGGAGGCCGCGATCGACGGCCAGGACTTCGAGAAGGCCGCCGCCCTGCGTGACCAGGAGCAGCAGCTTTCTGCCAAGCGCGCCGAGCGTGAGAAGGCGTGGAAGGAGGGCGACCTCGACGTCGTGTCGGTGGTGGACGAGGACCTCATCACCGAGGTGCTGTCCATGGCCACGGGCATCCCCGTGTTCAAGCTGACCGAGGCCGAGTCCGCCAAGCTGCTGCGCATGGAGGACGAGCTACACAAGCGTGTCATCGGCCAGGATGAGGCGGTCACGGCGCTGTCGCAGGCGATCCGCCGCACGCGCGCCGGCCTCAAGGACCCGAACCGTCCCGGCGGCTCGTTTATCTTCGCCGGCCCCACCGGCGTGGGTAAGACGGAGCTGGCGAAGGCGCTCGCGGAGTTCCTGTTCGGGGACGAGGATTCGCTCATCACGCTCGACATGTCGGAGTACTCCGAGAAGCACACGGTGTCGCGCCTGTTCGGTGCGCCCCCGGGATACGTGGGCTACGAGGAGGGCGGCCAGCTGACGGAGAAGGTGCGCCGCAAGCCGTTCTCCGTGGTGCTGTTCGACGAGGTGGAGAAGGCCCACCAGGACCTCTTCAACTCCCTGCTCCAGATTCTGGAGGAGGGGCGCCTGTCCGACTCGCAGGGCCGGGTGGTGGACTTCAAGAACACCGTTATCATCATGACCACCAACCTCGGCACGAAGGACATCGCCAAGGGAGTGCAGACCGGCTTCCAGTTCGACGCCGACACCCAGACCTCGTACGAGCGTATGAAGGGCCGCGTGTCGGAGGAGCTGAAGAACCACTTCCGGCCGGAGTTCTTGAATCGTGTGGACGACATCATTGTGTTCCCGCAGCTGCAGAAGCACGAGATCCTGCAGATCGTGGACCTCATGATCGCCAAGCTCGGTGCCCGCCTGTGGGACCAGGGTATGTCGATCGTCCTGACGGACGCGGCGAAGGACCTGCTGGCCGACCAGGGCTACGACCCGGTGCTTGGCGCCCGCCCGCTACGCCGCGCCATCCAGCGCGGGATCGAGGACATGCTCTCGGAGAAGTTGCTGTTCGGCGAGTTCACCAAGGGCCAGACCATCGTGGTGGATGTGGATCACGACGCCGTCCCGAAGACCTTCACGTTCACCGGGCACGACTCGGACTACCAGCTACCGCAGGGTGTAAAGCCGGCCGCGGAGTCCGAGCAGATCGACGGGCTGGCGCAGGCCACGTCGCTGGTGCCGGAGGGTGAGGACTCCGGCGCGGGTGCGAGTGCCTCGGGCAGCGAGCAGCCTGCCGGCGAGGGCGCTTCCCCGCGCGTCGGACAGGAGTAGTTGGCTTACCCGGACCAAGCGCACGAGGGCGGCCCCGCGATGATCGCGGGGCC
>NZ_KV793265.1:0-3413 GCF_001808405.1 Trueperella sp. HMSC08B05
CCCGGGCGGAAGATAAAACTCCAGGTCAGAACACTGCTCTCCCACCGATGAAGAAACTACTACCCTCAGGTGTCCAGTTCAGGCTCAACCTGCGCATCAACACCAACTTCGTGGATGGGCGGGCAACCCCGCACTACGATGGCCCTATGAGCCTGAGTAATCCTGATCTGTATACGCCCGGTGGGTATGTCGTCCTCGATTTTGAGACGACGGGTTTCTCATTCGACCACGGGGACCGGGTGCTTGAAGTCGGCGTCGTGAAGCTCGACCCCGACGGGCGCATCGTCGGCACCTTCGAGACGCTCATTAACCCCATGCGGCACGTGGGCGCCACGGAGATCCACGGGATCAGCGCGTCTGACGTGGTGGCTGCACCCGTATTTGGCGACATCGCCGAACACTTCGCTGCTATCTTGGACGGAAGCGTCTTCGTGGCGCACAACGCCAGCTTCGATGCGCGCTTTGCTCACGGCGAGCTCACGGCAAGCGGGAACTTCCGCGGTAAGTCCATCCCCTACCTGTGCACGATGACGCTGGCCAAGCAGTATAAGGTCGGCAGGACAGCCAAGCTAAGCGACGTCACCCTCGCCCTCGGGATCCACAACAGCCAGGCGCATAGCGCGCTCGCCGACGCGATCGCCACCGCGCAGGTACTCGAATACTTCCTTCGCGAGACGTCGGCCAGCAAGGATCCTTTGTGGCGCAAGGTGGTGGCGGCCGCGAGCACCTGCGCGGATTATTGCCACGGCGAACTGACCGAGGATCCACTGCACGTCACGCGCGCCGACGCCGCCCGGGCGCGGGAAGCATTGCGTAGCGGGGCGTGGGTGAACAAGGCGGTGGGCGCGCGGGACATCCCGGCCGAGTCGTTGGCGGCGCAGTACTTCCGCTTGCTTGATGACGTGTTTCTCGATCGGGATCTGTCGGCTGCCGAGGAGCGGCAGCTCCTCGAGTTCGCGGCGCAATACCAGCTGTCGAGCGTGGCGTTGGCGGACTTCCACCAGCGTTACCTGCGGTCTCTTGTCGCGGCGGCCTGGGCGGACGGCGTGGTCACGCGGGAGGAGCGGGAGACGATTGAGGTCGTGGGCAGGTACCTCGGCATCCCGCCCGAGGTTCGTGAGGTGGGCTTGCCGACGACGACGGCGCCCGGCTCGCCGACTGTTGTGACGGCACCCGCACCGGAGGGCGAGGTTCGCAGCGGCCTGCTTGATTCGTGCATCGTGCTTGCCCCGGGCGATCGCGTGACTGTGACGGGTCCGGTGCTGCGCACGCATTCCGAGTGGGAAGCACTCTTTGGGGCGCACAACATTGCGGTGGCGGGCCTGGCGAAGAAGACGAAAGTGCTGATCGCGGGAGATATCAACTCGATGAGTGGCAAAGCCAAGAAGGCCCGCGACTACGGGATCCCAGTAATTTCTGAGGCGGCCGCCGACGAGCTGATCCGGTTCACCGAGGGCGGGCTTTAGCGCACCGCCAGGCTGAGAGCCGGCCCAGCAAAAGGACCTACCGCGCCGCCTGCCGCCCCGTTACGATAGTTCTGCACATCACACCAGCGAGTGCCGCGTAGCTCCCGGCGCTCCTTATCTTGAGGACGTTTCGCAGTGAAACTTCATTTCTCCCGCACACGAACCGGTTTACGTTCGCGCTTTTCAGCTCTCGCCTCCGCCGCGATCCTCACGCTCGCGCTCGCCGTGCCGGCCGCCCTCCCAGCCGCGGCCGCGCTCGATGGAGACACTAACCCTACCGCTCGGCCCGCTGCTTCGATCCTCTTCTTCCAAGACGGCCACGACATCGCGCCCGTCAAGCAGGGCACCAAGGATAGCCCCGAGTTCCATGGCGGCATCGCCCGCCTCTCCACGGTGTTGGCCGAGCAGAAGGTGCTAGGCATTCCGGTTGACGTGGCGTTCGGCGGCGACCTCGGCGGCGGCACCCTCTTCGGCGCGCTCTTCCGCGGGAGCGCAATGGTCGATGCGTTTAACCAGGTCGGGGTGGACGTCGCGGGCTTCGGCCAACACGACTTCGACTACGGCCTCGACACCCTCCGCGCAAACATCGCGAACTCGACCTTCCCGTGGGTCTCCTCGGACCTGTCGGTTGCAGGCGCACCAATCAACGGCGAATCAAACGTGGCCCTTATCCGCCAGGTCGGCGACATCAAGGTCGGCTACATTGGCCTCACCCTCGGCATGGAAACGACCTCGGCCGGCAAGGATGTGCAGCAGGCCGACTACGTTGCCGCCGCGAAGGCGGCTGTCGCCAAGCTCGAGGGCGCGGACGTCGTCGTCGCCCTCGCCCAGTTCCCCATAGCCGCGGACGCCACGCGCCTGCTGACCGAGGTGCCGCAGATCGACGTCGTGCTCCGCGAGGAGAACGCCTTCGCGCAAGAGGGCAACGACATCACCGCGCTCCCCGACGGCCGCTTCGCCGTGGCGCCGGAGGGCAACTACGGCTCGCTCGCGCGGATCGATTTCTTCAAGAACGACGACGGCACGTGGCGCGCCACGCACACCGAGGTGCAGGTCAACGGCACGGTGGCCGAGGATCCCGCGCTCCTGCCCCTCCAACAGAAGTACATGCAGGAGTTGGAGGAGCGGCTCGCAAAGGAAGTCGCCTGCTCCGACCAGGCCTACTCCCGCCCACAGCCGCTCGGCGCGCTCGCCGCGGAGGCCTTCCGCAACGCCGTGGGCGCCCAGATCGGCTGGCTCAACGCGGGAGGCATGCGCGCCGACCTCGCCGCCGGCCCACTCGCCATGAAAGACATCCTCGCGGTCTTCCCTTACGACAACAAGATCATGAAGGTGCAGGTCACGGGCGCGCAGCTCCGCCAGGCTCTCGAGCAGGGCGCGGACTCCTCCCCCGCTGGCAACAGCGGCGGCTACCCCATCCTTTCCGGGGCCAGCTTCTCCTACGACGCCGATGCCGCTCCCGGCACCAAGATCGCCGATCTCAAGCTCGCCGACGGGGCACCCATCGGTGACTCGGACGTATTCACCTTGGGCGTGACGAACTACGTGGTCAATGGTGGAAACAACGTCACCGCGTTCGGTTCGGCGAAGGTGCTGGTGGATTCGGGGTTCGCCGGGTCTGACTTCGATGCGCTCGTGGCGCACTTCGCCGCGACCAGCAACTGCGAGACGCCGGATCCGGGCGAGACCCCCGATCCCGCCCCGGACGAGGCACCGACCCCCGCCCCGGGCGACACGCCCGGCGAGAACGGCAGCCCCGGCAAGGAGCCGTCGACCGCGCCGAACTCCGGCACCACGACGCCCGGCGGAAAACCCGGCACCACGAACCGGCTCCAGAATACGGGCGCGAACGTGGTGGGGCTCGGTGTAGGCGCGGCGCTTGCCGTGGCGGCCGGCGCCTCGCTCGCCCTAACCGCGCGGCGGCGCCGGGGCTAGGCGGCCGTCAAA
>NZ_KV793266.1:0-7997 GCF_001808405.1 Trueperella sp. HMSC08B05
GGACCTGGAGAAAGCGCTAGGACGGATCAGCGCGCTCGAACAGCACAACACGCGCCTCGAGCACGATGCGCTCGTAGCGGCGGTTGCTGCAGAAAAACAGGTCCCTGCCAGTCTGCTCCAGGGCGGTACACGGGAGGAGCTGGTGGCGTTCGCTGACCAGCTTCTTGAGTTCCGTCAAGCTGAGCCACGCAAGGCGGCCGCGCCCGGACTCGGGCATCAGCCAACAAACAATGCGCCAGTAAGTGATGCTCACTTGCTGGTGCGAGACATATTCAAGTAAAGGAGAAAACCACGATGACTATCATGGATTCGAAGACTCTTACCGCCATCCTTCCCGAGCAGTATCTGGGGAAGATCGTTGACAAGGCGAAGACCACCTCCACGGTGGCGCGACTGTCCGCCGCCGAACCAATGCTTTTCGGTAACGCGAACTTCATTAACTTCAATGACACGGTGCGTGCTGAGTTTGTTGAGGAGAAGGGTGAGAAGTCCTCGACGTCGGCGGCCTGGGAGAAGGTCACCGCCGTGCCCCGCAAGTCTGTTGTCACTGTGCGTGTCACAGACGAGTTCATGTGGACCAATGAGGACCACCAGGCGCAGATCATTGACCGTGACGTTGTCCCGGCGATGAACACCGCGCTCTCTCGTGCCCTTGACCTTGGCCTGTACCACCGGATCAACCCGCTCACCGGCAACACAGTAGATTCTTGGGCGAACTACCTTACCGCCACGAGTCTGACGGTGGAGCAGGGCAAGGCGGAGGCCGATGCTGATATTCGTGCCGCCGCTGGCCTGGTGATCGCGAAGAACCACCAGGTCACTGGCCTGGCACTGGACCCGAAGATGGCGTGGGCGCTTGGTGACCTGCAGGGCAAGCTCGCTAACGGTGACCCGGATGGGCGTCAGCGTTACCCGGAGATCGGTCTGGGTGCGAACATTGACCGTTTCCTTGGCCTGCCGGTCGCGGTGGGTGACACGGTTTCTGGCCAGCCGGAAGCTACGGATACGAAGACCCGTGCGATCGTCGGTGACTTCACCAACGGCATCCGTTGGGGTATCCAGAAGCAGATCCCGCTCGAGGTGATCCCTTACGGTGACCCGGATGGTCAGGGTGATCTGAAGCGTGCAAACCAGGTCGCGCTGCGTCTGGAGATTGTGTACGCCTGGCATGTGCTGACGGACCGGTTCGCGGTTGTGAAGGCAGCTGGCTGATCATGGTGCGGTTGACTAACCCGATCACGGGTGTGGTAGTGGTGGTGCCGGAGTCTCTGGTTGAGCATCTGGGGGGCGCGTGGGTGCCCGCCGGTGCGGTGGAGGCTCCGGCACGTAAACCAGCGGCACGCAAGCAGACAGCCCGGAAAAACGCCACCAAGTAGCAGGCGTGAGAAGAGGAGGGGGTTCCTTGTGTTGTGGACTGAGCCTAGTGACGTGATCCAGGACTGGATCGGGTCGAATACTCCCACTGATGAGGCCCTGGTGGGCCGGTGGGTGGCGAAAGCTGAGCGGATGCTACGCCGGGAATTCCCCACCCTCGACCAGCGCCTAGAGTCCGGGCAGGAACCGGACTTGCTGGCCACGGTCAAGGACGTCGTTGGGGCGATGGTTTCCCGTGTTTTTCGGAACCCTGAGGGGATTCGGCAGATGCAGGAGACTGACGGGTCGTTCACCGGGTCGATCACATTCAGTGGTGATCAGCCCGGCGGGCTTGTCCTGCTCGATAGTGAGCGGGACGCGTTGCGTGAGCCGGGGGCGGGGAAGGCCGGGCAGGCCTTCTCTGTCAGCATGGGCGGTTACCAGGCGGGGGTGCACTTGCCGTGGTGTGACCACACGTGGAACCCGGCCCTGTGCTCCTGCGGCGTGGTCTTGGCCGGTCACCCGATCTATGAAGGTGGTGGCGGGGCATGTTGAGACGCATCACAAAGGTGGCCACGATTCATCGTGCCCCGGCCGGGGTGGACGAAGACGGGTACCCGCTCGACAAGGGCAACTGGGAAGACTGGGAGCACGTCTTGTGGCCCATTTTCTCTGTGGCTCCGCGCGAGTACGAGGAAGAGTTCGCCTCTGGTCGGCGGACGGTGACGTCCCGGTTGCGGGTGTCGTGCCCGGTTGGTGGCCCGCGCCCCGGCCCGGACGACGTCGTCACCGTCCCTGGCCTGGAGGATGGTGGCCCCTACAGTGTGCAAGGTGAGACCCAGGTGTGGGATAACAACCCGATCGTGGCGATCACCCGGTTCGCTGGCGCGGTCGTGTTTCTTGAAAGGCGGCGCAGATGAGCGTGAAAGTCAAACTCAATCATGACCAGTTTGCGGCGTATTTGAAGTCCGGGCCGGTGGCTGGCCTGGTGGGGTTGCACGCGCGTCAGGTTGCGGGGCGTGCCGGCCCCGGGTACGAGGCCTCCACGTGGACGGGTGATAGTCGCGTGATCGGGTCGGTGATCACCGCAACCCCTAAGGCGATCCGGTCTAACGCGAAGAACAACACGCTACTGCGCGCACTGGTGGGAGGTGGGTCGTGACTGGTTTTCCTATGCCGGCTGACGTGGCTACCGCAGTGCAGCGTTTCTTGCGGGGTAAAGGGTTTAACGCGGTCGCTGATGTGCCTTTGGATAGGGTGCCGGGGACTGTGCGGGTGTCGCGGACGGCTGGTGAGCCGTTGAATCCGCGCCAGGAGCGTGCCCGGGTGCTGATCGAGGTGTGGGCCAACGGGCAGCGTGCCTCATTCCAGCTTGCTAGGCGCGTGTGGCTGGCGTTCGCGAACGTGGCCCGGGACGACCCGGGGGCGTTCCCCGGTATCTACCAGTACGAGACCGTGCCCGGTATCCCGGTTGAGTTCCCTGACCCGTACGCCGAACTGATGTCGCGTCACCAGTTCGAGGTGACCATGTTGGTCAGGTTCGACGAGGCCCAAAAGGAAGAAGTAGATGGAGAGGTGGTGCCCTAGTGGTGCGAGTTGTTCACCCTGTGTGGGGTGCGATCGTGAGGGAAGTGCCCAAGGATCGGGTGGCCGCGTGGACGGCTGCCGGGTGGGTGCTCCCCGAGAAGAGCGAGGTGTCCCCACGTCGTGGGGTGTCGGTGCGGGATAGGCGCGCCGAGAATACTGGAAAAGAAAAGGAGGATTAGCGTTATGGCTATTCCTAAGTTTATGGTTGGCGCGCCGATTGAAGCATCTGGTGCGCTTGCATCTGCCCCGGCTGGCACGTCGCTGCCCACCGATGCTAAGACCAAGCTACCTGAGGCGTTTAACGCTAAGGCGATCCTGTCTGATGGTGGCTGGTCGCTTAACCCGAATCGTGAGACCACGGATCTGAAGATGCACGGTGGTGGCACCGCGCGCACGATCACTGAGTCCTTCTCTGAGGTGGTTACCACGACCCTGATTGAGGGTGCGGATGCTGAGATCCTGAAGCTGGTCTACGGTGAGGCCAACGTTGAGGTGGCGGGGAAGAAGATCAGTGTTAAGCACAATGCGAAGCCGAATGGTAAGCGTGTGTGGGCGCTTGGGGATCGTGATGGGGACGCGGTGCGTCGCCTGGTGATCCCCAACGGTGAGCTGTTTCTTACCGGTGAGGTTGTCCACGTGCATAACGACATGATCAAGTACGAGGTTGAGATTCGTTGTGCGGAGGATGAGCACGGGAATTCTTCGTATGAGTACATTGAGGACGAGGCCGAGTAGGCCGGGTTCCTCTGATTTAAGTGTGGGGTTGGCTGGGCTGTGGGGTGCGCTTCCCGGCCAACCTCACCACACCTTTTGGGGTGTGTGATTGGTGAAAATAGCGCCCCCCCCTTTTTTGATTGGAGCGCCCCCTATGACTGAGAAGAAGACGACGACTGTTAAGAAGCAGGCCGAGCAGAAGGTTGAGCGTGGTGAGATGTTCACCTACACCACCGCCAACGGCACTCTCACCCTGCCTTACCTGGAAGATGTCCCCATGCGCCTGTTGGAGGATCACGCCACCGAGCCGATGGCCGCATTCCTCGCCGCTGTCCTTGAAGAATACCTAGACGAAGACGCTAACCAGACACGGCGTGAAATGCCGATCAAGTCCTTCAACCAGATGATGGAAGAGTGGGTGGCTGCCTCCGAGCTGAACCTGGGGGAATCCGAAGCCTGAGCCGCCTGGTTGGCGAGTTCAGGGAAGAAGTCGAATACGAACTTATCCGCCTGGGGTTGAGGTTGCGCCATGTTGGCACGCCCGGCCTGAACTTGCGTGATTTGTGGGTTGTCGTGTCCCACCCGGTCAAAGACGGCCCCTTGTTTCAGGCGATGGCTGGGGAGGCGTACACCGACTGGCAGGTCACCGATTATTTGTTGGCGGAGTTGGTGGACGTGGCGCACTGGTTGCAGTGGGCCAAGACCGAGGACGGGCACAAGGGCCGGAATTTCCCGCAGCGCGTGCCTCGGCCCGGTGAAAAGAAACAAAGGCACACCCCGAAGGGGTTGACCTACGAGCAGGTGATCGACTTGCTCTAACACCGCGTGTGGAAGGAAAGAACAATAATGGCGTACGAACTTGCCCGGGCTTATGTGCAGATCATTCCTTCCATGCGCGGCGCTGGTAAGACCATCCAGGCTGAGCTGAATGGTGCTGATATTTCGTCGCGAGTGTCGAAGTCGGGCACGTCGATGGGTGCCAAGCTCACCACGGCGATGCAGAAGACGATGAAGCGGGGCCTGGTCGTGGGTGCGGCGGCCACGGGCGGGCTGATGGCGACCGCGTTGACGAAAGGTTTCGGGCGTCTTCGCGCGTTCGAGCAGGCTGAGAAGTCGATGGCCGGCATGGGGTTGTCTGCCCAGCAGGTCAGTGTGGTGATGGGGAACGCGAACGCGGCCGTGGAAGGTACCGCGTTTGGCCTGGACGCGGCGGCGACGGCCGCGAAGTCCCTGGTGACCGCTGGTGTGGCACCGGGTGAGAAACTGCAGCGCGTCCTTGGGCTGATTGGTGACACGGCCGCCCAGGCCGGCACCGACTTCAACACGATGGGCCTGATCTGGAATAAGGTTTTCGCTAAGGGCAAGCTCCAAGGTGATGAGGCCATGCAGCTGATGGAGGCCGGAATCCCGGTCTACCAGCTGGTGGCAGAGCAGTTGGGGATCACGGCTGAGGAAGCCATGGCATTGGGGCAGAAGGGCCAGATCTCGGCAGAGATATTCGCTGACGCGATGGAGTCCCAGTTCAAGGGTTCGGCCTTGTCGATGGGTGACACTGTCACTGGGTCGTTCCAGAACGTTCTCGCCGCTCTTGGCCGTCTGGGGCAGGGCGTGTTGGGTGGCCCGTTCGCTGACCTGCCGGCCCTGTTCACCACGGTGCGGGACAAGATCAACGCGATCACCCCGGCGGTCACGGCCATGTCGACCGAGGTGTACACCCGGGTGCGTGGCGTGGCGTTGGCGTTGGCGAAGGGGAATGTGCGCCCGATCGAGGAGGCGTTTGGCCTGGATCGGGCATCCTCGAGTCGTGTGGCGTCCACCCTGGCACGGTTGCAAGCACAAGTGACGTTGACGGGGGCGGCGTTCCGGCGGGCTGGTACGGATATTGCGGCGTCGTTCAGTTGGGTCAGGCACGGGTCGAGTCTTGAGGGCCTGATGGGCGTGTTTGACCGGCTTGCCGTCCTTGGTGGGACGGTGGCGCGCGGGTTTGCGCAGGTTGCGGCGACGGCGGCGCCTATGGTGTCGTACGCGGCGCAAGCGGCGACGATCTTGGGTGGTGGCCTGTTGGCGTCGGCTGAGCGGCTGGTGCCGGCAGCGGTGAACCTGGCTGAAGCTATCGCGAAAACCGGGGTGTCTTTCACGTCGGCCCTGATCCCAGCCGCGAATATCGCTTCCGCTATCATGGTCCCCCTGTCTAGCGTGGTGGGGACGTTGGCTGACTGGTTGGCCAAGTTACCTACCCCGGTGTTGGCGGTCGGTGCGGCGTTCATGATGCTACGCCCCCACGTGATGGATGGGAAGAAAGCGGTTGAGTTGTTCCAACGCCAGTTGGACACGCTCCAGCTACGTCGCCATTTGGCGCACATGGAAGGACTATCCGGTTCTGCGATCCTTGTCCAGGGTGCGATGCGTAGGGCTACGGGCGCGGTGCGTGGTATGGGTGTAGCTTTGAAAGGGCTTTTGGTTGCTAACGCTCCCCTCCTAGCGCTGTCGGCCGTGGCCGCCGTCCTAGGCAAGATCAGTGAGGCCTCCCAGCGCAACAAGCAAGAGCTACGCGACCTGGCTGATTCTTTTGATGATCTGGGGAATGCCACGGATCAGACGCGTGAGAAGCTCGTGGAGATGATGCGCGCCGACGAGCGGGCGTTCGGGTTCGGAAAGAACCTTGAAGACCGGCTCAACGACCTTGGCATCAGCACGAAGGAAACTGTGGATGCGATTCAGGCCGGTGGCCCAGCCTTGGACGATCTCAAGGCCAAGCTAGTGGCACTCGCGGATGCTGAGGAGAAGAAACGTGTTGCCGGGGATTTGTCCGGTGCCCAGTCCAAGGCCAACAAGCAACACATCCTTGACCTTATCGACGCCCTCGACAAACAGGCCAATGAGTACGAACAGACCGCGCAAAAAGCGAAAGAGGCCGCGCTTGCCTCCGGTGACGTCGCCCGCGCCCAAAAAATCGAAGCCGACGCAATCCAAGAAGTCATCAACGCCTCCAAACGCCGCCAAGACCAACTACTCGGTGTGCGTAACAAGGCGCTCGCGGCGCGTGAAGCTGAACGTGGCCTGAATGAGGCTATCGCCGACAGTGGCCAGGTGGTGGCGGATGCATCAGCGTCGCTTGATTCGAAGAACGCGGCCTTGGATAGGGTGGCGCAGGCAACCCAACGGGCCACGGTCGCGGCTGCCGAAAACGGGGCTACCCAGGAGGAAATCAACGCGATCATTGAGCGTGGCCGGCAAGCGTTCTTTGAGCTTGGCGAGCAGGCTCTGGGGTCAACGGACGAGGTTGCCGCCTTGTGGGCGCAGATCGGTTTGCTCCCCGACGAGGTGGAAACACGGGTCGGGATTGATGCCGCCCAAGCGTGGGTCACCCTGGATGGTGTCAAGGTCGGGATCGATGAGACAACGGGCCTGGTCACGATCGATGGCAACCCGGTTCCGGCGAACACGAAGCTGGCCGAGGTGGAGGGCGCGATCAACAACGGGGATGGGACGGTCACCATTTTCGGTGAACGCCACCCTGCAGATCAGACACTCGACCAGCTCCTGGCTGATATCGCTGGGTCTGAAGAGTCTGTGCAGATTGACGGTGCGCGCGAGAAGGCCAACACGGCGCTCCGGCTCGCCCTCGAAGCAATCCGTAACGGGCATGAGTACGTGCAAATTGACGGCCAATCCCGTAAGGCTATTGACGTGCTGAACACGGTCAAGGGCCAGATTCGTACCTCGAAGGAGGATGTGCGGATCGGTGGGGCGATCGCGGGCGACTTCTACAACACGGTTGGTGGCGCGGTGGCCTACATTGCCCGGCAGAAAGCGTATGTGCAGATTGGTGCAGCTGGTGGTGCCGGCCTGGCGGCGCTACGTCAAGCTGACGGTGGCCTGGTCAAGTTCTTCGCGAATGGTTCTGAACGGCACATCGCGCAGATTGCGCGCCCCGGCGAGTGGCGCGTGTGGGCTGAACCGGAGACCGGGGGCGAGGCCTACATCCCGTTGGCGGTGTCGAAACGTAAACGGTCCTTGGAGATCCTGGCCGAGGTCGCTAAACGGTTCGGGTACGGGCTGACACAGTTCGCTGGTGGTGGTGTGGCGGGCCCGGCACCGGTCTCACCGGCGGCCGGTGTGAATGGGGCACGCCTGGTGCTTGAAGTGGAGGGCCGGGAGTTCCCGGCCTACCTGCGTGAGATCGCTGACGGGCGGGTGGCGGCACACCCTGGCGTGCGCGCTGCTGGCGACCTGGTTTTGAACGGTGCCCGGTTCCGGGCCCAGATGGGAGTCTAAAACGTGGCTATTACGTGGGGGCCGGTACAGTCCGCGCAGGGTGCGTCTGTGCAGTTGGGCCTGGA
>NZ_KV793267.1:0-1308 GCF_001808405.1 Trueperella sp. HMSC08B05
TGAAGTGTCCCAGGTTTTGTTCCGTTTGAGTAGATGGGAAAATCTGGAATATGCCAAGAAAATTTGACCAGGATGCCAAGGACCGCGTGGTCCGTCTCGTGGAAGATCGCATCTTGGCGGAAAATATGTCGATGCAAGCCGCATGCCAGGCAGTAGCCCCAAAGCTGGGGGTTTCATGGCACACGGCTCGCCAATGGACCCAGCAGGCCCGCCGTGCGGGAAACATCCCAGAACCTGTGCCTGAAGACTTGGCCGCCGAAAACGCGAGGCTACGCCGTGAAAATCAAGAGCTACGCGACACTAATGAGCTGTTGAAGGCTGCCTCGGCTTTTTTCGCGTCGGAACTCGACCCGAAACGTCGGAAATGATCCGGTTCATCGATAAATACCGGAATCGTTTCTCTGTCGAGTTCATTTGTAAGACGTTGAAGAATAACCGGGCTGGTGGGTTTATCACCTCGCGTGGTTATCGCCAGTCCAAGGCCCGTGGATTAAGTGCTCGTCGCCTTCGCGATGCTGTGCTGATCGACCGAATTAGAACTGTTCATCGGGATAATTACGGCGTCTACGGCGTGCGGAAAATGTGGCATGCTCTCCGCCGCGACGGAATTGATATCGGGCGTGAACAAACCGCCCGGCTGATGCGCTTGGCCGGTGTTTCTGGCAAAGGCAAAGGCGGATCACCTATCACAACCCGAAAAGCTAACGTGCCTGATCTGCGCCCGGACTTAGTCGAGCGTGAATTCAAAGCTCAGGGCCCGAATAAACTGTGGGTGGCCGACATTACGTATGTGCGCACGAAGAAAGGCTTTGTGTACGCCGCGTTTGTCACCGACGTTTACTCTCGACGGATCGTTGGGTGGGCGTTATCAGATTCCATGCGCACCGAAGCACTGCCGTTGCAAGCTCTTAACCAGGCGATCGTGTGTGCTGAGGAAACAACAGGTCTCATTCACCATTCGGATCACGGATCGCAGTACGTCAGCGTGGTCTACAACGAGCGACTTACCCAACACGGCATTACAGCTTCCACCGGAACTGTCGGTGACTCCTACGACAATGCTCTTGCTGAAAACGTCAACGGATCCTACAAGAACGAGCTGATCCATACCCGCAGGTGGAATGACGTTGTCGAGGTAGAAATCGCGACGTTCGAGTGGGTGTCATGGTGGAACGAGACAAGGCTTCACCAAAGCTTGGGATACCGAACCCCGGTCGAGGTGGAAACCGAATTTTGGAAGCAGAACCCGCCCCAAGCAAAAATAGAAATCAAGGCAAATGCCTAGGAACAAAACCCAGGGCACTTCAA